>NZ_JANQDJ010000027.1:0-99556 GCF_029891685.1 Umezakia ovalisporum Ak1311
CAGTAATGTATGCAGCTGAGGTGTACTAACAGACCGAGGGCTTGACCTCTCATTACATTTTCGCGTTACTTGCAGTCTTCAGGGTCTCTGACTCTACAATCTTTCCTGGTGTCTATGGCACGGTGGAACCACACTGATACCTTCCCGAACTCAGAGGTGAAACGCCGCCGCGGCAACGATAGTTTAGGGGTCGCCCTCTGCAACAATAGCTCGATGCCAGGTCTATTTTTATACGAAAGCCTCTTCTTCTATTGAAGGGGCTTTTGTTTTGGCTGAGTTTTAGCCGACTTAGTAACTGTAACTGACTTGAGGCTTTTGTCGCATAAGCTCTGAAAAAAGCCTGAAAAAAGAAAGAAAGATTAGCAAACCAACAAGCCCAATGATTAGCGGTAAGCTTGAAGAAGCACTTAAGGTCCCTCGGTTTTAAACCTGATCATACTTAGTCAAATTCTCTGATCGCATCACTCATTTACCTGCGTTGAGATAACGACAGGCGATCGCTAAGGGGACAAAATATCATCTTAAATAGGTAAATTGTACACCAACGTGAGTTTTAGCAAATAGTGATAAAACTTGCTGATTAACCAAAAAAAGCCTTAATTTTTATGATTTTATTTGGCAAATCATATTTTTATTTGTAAAATCGAAGACAAAGTTAAAATCAGTAAAATAGAGTCTTTAAATTAATGAGTCAGCTAATAAGTCAGGGTGGAACAACTCGCACCAAATTTGAAACGCTGGATCGGATAAATGATATTGCTTGGCAGGCTCACCAAGGTAGTGTAGCTGCAATCATTCAACTATTGAACGAAAAACTAGCTAAGTTCGGGGTTAGAACCAGAGCTATTTTTGCTGATGGTGTTTTACAAATTCTCTGTGAAGCCCCCAAAGAAGAGGAACTTGAGCAATCTATTCTAGTGGAACAAATCCAGCAAATCCTGAATTCCATCTCACCCCGTAATATTCGTCGAGTGAATATTAATAGTCGAATTGTTCGGGAACAACAACTACTTTGGCTCAAGGAAATTTATCGGGATCATCAATTGCTTTGGTCACAGGAAATTACATTAGTTCAGCCACATATCCTGAAGCAGGTGATTACAGATTTGAAAGAAGCGCAAACTGAATTAGTAAAAATAAATTTACCTAAAACAAAACTTTCTCGTTCTTCAGTATTTGTTAAAAATTCATCCAAAAAAAGAATACTAACAGCAGTTGGTTTATGCTCACTTTTGCTAGTTGCTTTGGTTGTATATGCTCAGTTAGGCAATAAATTAATTAATTTTATGCCATTACAAACCTTTAACTCTTTGATGACACCAACAGAAGAAAGTCCACTTCCTGCTGCTAATGACCCTTTTGCAGAAGCTGTGCGAATTGCCAACCAAGCTTCAAGTAGAGGGAAAATAGCTACAACCTCAACTCAGTGGTTAGAATTAGCTGCTCAGTGGCAAAGAGCTGCTGATTTAATGAGTATGGTAGCACCTGACCACAGCCGCTATCAGGAAGCGAAAATCCGTACACAACTGTATCGAAACTATAGTGAGACAGCACAACAACAGGCAGCAATTACCAAACAGTAAGTTATGTCAACCGCATAAATTTCCTAAAGAATATAAGTAATTGTTACTTGATATAGCTTAAGTAACACAGAATATTTTTGCGTGTAAAAACCCTGCATACTCTATCTGCACAGTCAAGGCGTGATTCATCGGGATATCTCTCTAAATAATATTATTCTCACTAGCAAAACAGGACTCAGTGTATTAATTGACGTGGAGGCGGTTAGATCAGTAATTGTTAATATTGCAACGTCAGGTTTCTTACAACAACCCTCCACTTCTAAAACATTGTCTAAGAGAATTTTGTGAGCAACCCTAGCAGTCGTTTTGAGGTGGGTGTCAGTAGTGTGCGGCGATAAGTATCTGCTGCTTTTTTAATCGCTTCTGATTGAGTTGGGTAGGGATGTATGACCCTAGATAGTTTATTCAAACCAACCTTATTCACAATCGCTGTAGTTAATTCACTGATGGTTTCTCCTGCATGACGAGAAACGATTGTTGCCCCCAAGATTGTATCAGCACCCTTTTTGTAATGGATTTTGACAAAACCATCTTCTTCACCATCTGCCATCGCTCGGTCTACGGTACTCAAGGGAATCTTAATTGTATTGACATCAATACCCTGTTCCCGAGCTTCATGTTCATACATTCCCACATGGGCAATTTCTGGGTCAGTATAAGTTACCCAAGGCATAACTAAATTACTGAGTTTATGTCGCCCCCAACCAAACGGTGAAAAGAAAGTATTTTTAATCACAATCCGCGCTGCTGCATCAGCTGCGTGAGTAAATTTCCAATTCATGCAGATATCACCAGCTGCATAAATCTTTGGGTTAGTTGTTTGCAGGTAGTCATCGACTTTCACTCCCTGAAGGTGATCATACTCTACTCCTACCACTTCTAAATTTAAACCTTCCACATTCGGTGCCCGTCCTACACCAACAAAAATTTCATCAACTGTAATCGACGTTTGTGAGCCATTACTGACAAAGTGGATGACCTTTCCTGTGCTGGTCTTTTCTACATTTTTTACTTGACTATTTAAAATTAAATGTATTTTTTCTTTAATAAAAGTATTTTGTATAATTTGTGCGGCTTCCCCATCTTCTTTATTTAAAATATGGGAATCTTTATGAAATAAAATTACGTCAGATCCCAAACGCTGGAAAGTTTGCGCCAGTTCACAACCAATGGGTCCGCCACCAATTACAGCCAAACGTTGAGGAAGTTCAGTCAGTGAAAATACTGTTTCATTAGTGAGAAAACCAGCTTCTGCCAATCCCTGAATTGATGGACGCACAGGTCTAGCACCTGTAGCAATCACAGCTTTTTTAAAACGCAGTTTTTGATTACCAACTTCAACGGTATTCTGACTCGCAAAACAAGCGTTTCCTAAAAAAACATCAACCCCAAAATTTTGAAAACGCGCCGCAGAGTCATGATGGCTGATATCAGATCTAACCTTCCGCATCCGTTCCATAACTTGAGCAAAATCCACTTCTATCCGTTCTGGGGGATGAATACCAAAAGCTTTTGCGCCCCAAATTTCCCCAATTACACGGGAAGAACGAATCATACATTTTGAGGGAACACAACCAACATTTAAACAATCTCCCCCCATTAAATGCTTTTCAATTAAAGCAACTTTTAGTCCCACATCTAAACCTGCGGCTCCTGCTGCTACAACTAATCCAGCTGTCCCAGCACCAATTACTACTAAGTCGTAACAATGAACAGGTTGAGGATTTACCCAATCAAGAGGATGAACATAAGAAACGAGTTTCTGATTATGCTTATCCATTGGTGAAACATTGACTTTTGGCGGTGTTGAATTTGACACGAATAACTCTACCATTAAGATATTTAACTTGCAGCTATGACTAATAATTTGGTTGTCTTAGCCATAAATTACTTGAAAACTTCATTCTCTAAAGCTTTACGAGCAACTTGAGTTACATAAACCGTTACAGCCACCGTGGACAGGAAGCCAATAATGCGAATTCCCCACTGTAAACCAGGGTGATCAAGTTGAGACTCAGTTCCAATTGTGGCAATATTACCAGCCAAGGAACCAATGTAAACGTACATAATTGTTCCAGGAATCATGCCAATAGAACCAACAATGTAATCTTTCAGTGAAACTCTCGTCACACCATAGGCATAATTCAAGAAATTGAAAGGGAATACAGGAGAAAGTCTGGTTAAAAATACAATTTTCAGTCCTTCTCTACCCACTGCTTCATCAATGGCCCGAAATTTGTTGTTATTCGCAATTTTTTTGGCAGCCCAACCCCTAGCCAAATAACGTCCTATTAAAAAAGCAACTGTAGCCCCTATCGTTGCACCAATGAATACATAAAACGAACCCATCACTACCCCAAACAAAACACCACCACCGAGAGTCAGAATTGAACCTGGCAAAAAAGCGACTGTGGCCACAATATAGAGTAGGATAAACGCCAATCCTCCCAGAGCACCAAGACTATGAATCCACTGCAAACCATTTCGCAACCACAGTTGGGGATTAAGTCCTGAAGCATTTTCAGCCAGTTCATGTGCCCAAGCTGGTCTAGATGCCAATGCTAGGGAAAGGCCAAATGTCAGCCCCATCAAAACAACAACTCTCAAAAGCTTGTACCAGTTTTCTATCAAAATATTTATCTTGGTTTGATGGTAGCTGTGGGGAACTATTAAATTAATGTTTTTTATTGCTAGCATAGTTGACCTTCTAATTGTATTATTTATTAGCTAACAATTATTTTTCTTCCCAATCCAATAGTTTTGGCTTACAGTGAAATTCGCCGAAAAAATCACCTCTAAGCTAGCTATAGCCTAAACTAAAAATAAGTAAATCACCAGGGCGCAGGAAACTACTCATCATCCTTATTGGGGTGATTCCTAATCGCTCTGGTGGTTCTTGAGCGGATAAATCCGCTGTAAGGGTATAAGTAAAGGGTTTTAAAAGACTATAATAGCCTTTGGAAGATTATTGTATCAACCCACACATTTTCATTGTCATTTAACAATTTAGGTGGGTGATTATTCAGCAATGTCCCATTGATGCTTCTTAGCTTTGTCGATGAACCAAAGTAGCGCTAGCTTGGTCAACAGGCATAAGTATCAGTTCGTTAATATTGACATGGGGCGATCGCGTAACGCAGAAAAATATCACATCAGCGACATCATCACCTGTGAGAGGAGTTAAGCCTTGGTAAACTTTGTCAGATCGTTTATGGTCACCATAAAAGCGCACATTGCTAAATTCAGTTTCCACCATCCCAGGATCAATAGAAGTCACCCGTACACGAGTTCCCAACAAATCCTGTTTTAAACCTTCAGAAATTGCCCGCACAGCAGCTTTAGTAGCACAATATACGTTACCACCCGGATAAGTTTGATGTCCAGCAATAGAACCTAAATTCACAATATGACCGCGATCGCGTTTCACCATACCAGGAACAACATAGCGGCTGAGATACAGCAACCCATTAATATTAGTATCAATCATTTCCTCCCACCCTTGAATGTCGCCCTCATACAACTTATCTAAACCGCGACTTAAACCAGCATTATTAATGAGAATATCAATATCACTCCAGCCGGGAGGTAAGTTAGCAATAGCATATTCAACCGCCGAGCGATCGCGCACATCTAAATGTAACAAATAAATCTCAACTCCAAACTCTTCCTTGAGATTATTCGCTAGTTCCTGCAAGCGTTCCCACCGTCGCGCCGCTAAAATTAATTTTGCACCCGCACCGGCAAAAATTCTGGCACAAGCAGCACCAATACCACTACTCGCACCAGTAATTAAAATAATTTGATTTTGTAGAGAAATCATGATTCAAACAAAATATTCTAGAGACAAGGGGAGGAGACAACAGTCCCCAATCCTCATTGTCGCTGATTCCTACTTCACAACTTGCATACGCTGAGTCACCATAGTCATTCCATCGCCCCGGAGAATTACTGCAGAAACCCAGAGGTTACCGGGGGTAGATGGTGCGCGTCCCACTTTAAAGAGTCCGCCAGATGTCAACAAGTTCAACTCTACAGATGTGGGATTGAGATATTTACTGACTTGGACTGGTTCTTCTAGTGCCGTTCCTAACAGAAAATCATCCCCCAATGGTTCTTGGACAATGGCATCAAAATTATACTCCTGACCTACTTTAACCTGCTGTGGTAAAACCACATTAACTTGTGGCGGCTTCTTACCAGAGGTCAATAGGCTACGTTCTGACAAAATTTCTTGATACACTATTTTGCCATCTTCAATCCGTTGTCGAGATTTAATAGTGGCATTAAGACTCAAATTATTACTATTAGCGGAAGGTAAACCAGTAATATTAGTTACCGTTTCGGCAATAATAGCTTTGCCTTGAGTTTTCCAAGATTGCAACTGCGTACTGTATTGCACCCGTGGATATCTTTTCCAGAGTGCGATCAAAGATTTTTCTAGAGATGGGAAATTTAATCCATCTTTACTTGTAAACTTGGGACTATATAACTGCATCAGTGCTTTAAGATCCCCCAAGGTTGCTGCTGCGTCTATTTCCGATAACAGATTTTTTAACTCAGTAGGTGCATTGTTGAGGACACTTTTATCTGTTGACATGGGGAAATAAAAATTATGGGAACGGGATTCGCGAAGTCTTTGCCTTAAAGACATCTGAGAGTCTTTGACAGCAGCAGAAACAGGTTGCACTTGTCCTGGTGTCTTGGCTGCAACTGGTTGCAAATTACTAGTTACACCAAGCATCAGCAGAGATAAAAGCAACCAAATACTATGGGGAAATTTCTGTTGGTGTTTGAGTAGCAAGGCAGTAATGTTAATCATTGGGTAAGAGTTTGCTGATTTGAGTAAGAATGTCAGGAAATTGTTTTATCTTAGATAAGCTAGGCGCTAAACGGTAGAGTTTTGATGGCAAACGCACCGATAAAATTATTAATAGCTGCCAGTGGTACTGGTGGGCACTTGTTTCCGGCGATCGCACTGGCTGAGAAACTGCCAGATTATAAAATAGAATGGCTCGGGGTCTCAAATCGTTTAGAAACTCAACTTGTCCCCAAAGAGTATCCTTTGAATACTATTGCAGTTGAAGGGTTTCAGCAAGGATTTGGATTGTCAACACTACGGATCTTGGGTGGGCTGATAGCTGGGATTCAGAAGGTGAGACATATCCTCAAACAAGGGAATTTTCAGGGTGTAGTCACTACTGGTGGTTATATCGCTGGACCCAGCGTGATTGCGGCGCGTTCCCTGGGTTTACCTGTAATTTTTCATGAATCTAACGCCTTACCCGGTAAAGTCACCCGATTTTTTGGACCTTGGTGCAGTGTGGTTGCTTTAGGATTTGCCGAGGCTGGTAAATATTTACCTCGTGCTAAAAAGGCCTATGTGGGTACTCCCGTACGTTCCCAATTCCTTGACCTGGGAATTGATCCATCACTGGATTTACCCATTCCTGAACATGCGCCTTTAATTGTTGTCTTTGGTGGAAGTCAAGGTGCCGTGGCTGTAAATCAGTTAGTGCGTCAGTCATGTCCTGCTTGGCTTGATGCAGGTGCTTATGTGGTACATTTAACGGGCGATCGCGATCCCGAAACCGATAGTCTTAAACATCCCCAGTACACAGCATTACCATTCTATGACAAAATGGCCGCATTGCTCAGACGAGCCAATTTAGCCATTAGTCGGGCTGGTGCTGGTAGCTTAACAGAATTGGCTGTATGTGGAACGCCAGCTATATTAATACCTTACCCCTTTGCTGCCGAAAATCATCAAACATACAATGCAGACGTATTTACTAAAGCTGGTGCAGCTTTAACTTTTGAGCAATCAAAATTAACAACAAACATATTGCAAACTCAGGTTTTAAATTTATTACAATCCCCCACAGAGTTAGCCAAAATGTCAGAAAATGCCAAAGCGATCGCCATTCCTGATAGTGCCGAAAAGTTAGCTTGTTTAGTACGTGAGATAATTGAGATTTATGGATAGTTAAAAACTACCCGCTCACTAAGATGCGAATCACAATGAATAAAACCCCGCGCATACCTCTTGCCAATCCAGTACATTAGGTATGTCGTAAAAAAACGCGTATCTCCTATGTTGCGGTTCGCGTCAGTATACCATCAGCACAAGTTACCATAATGCTGACTAATGATAAATCTACTAGCTGTGTAGAGACAATAATCCGCCCTGTTGTTAGGTTATTCCGAACAATTAAATTACGCAAAAACTTTAATCAAACTTATTACAGAAAAAACGTGACAAATTGACTTTAACGTTGATTTTGTTACAATTACTACATACACTGATTTATCTTCGTCTAATTTTGTTTTACAATTTGTTACTAATCAATCCTGAGGGTTAGCTTTATGAGGAAATTAATCTGGTTTCCCATCATGGGGACTGTGCTCATAGGATGTGCAGAGAAGTTAACCATTAGCAACAGTTCCCAAAACTATATACAGATGGAGCCAGAGGAATTAGAATCTCTTGCTAGCATCCAAGTTGCCCAAACCGCCAACCAAATTGATGAAAAAACAGCATTCAACCTAGTTTGGCAGCTACCATTAGTACAAAGAAAAGCGCGAGAAATTCAACGACTATCCAAAGGAACTATAAGGGTTGCAGCAATTGTTTATGCTTATCCTGTGGCAAATGATCCCTACTACAAAGTTAGAGTATTCGAGGGTGAACCCAAACACGACAACACAATTTATTGGTTCCGTGTTTTGAACACAGGTGAAGTCATTGAAGTGCTAGATGTTATAGATAACAAATACATTACCTTGGAAGAATGGAGAGTGCAATTAAAACCATAGCCATGGTTATCAAAAAATTGGCTTCAAAAGCTGATCCCTTGTGTGGTTGTGTTCCATTTGTGTAAAATGATGCGTGAACTTTTGTCAGAGCAGCATGGAATAGTAAATTTTGAACCGTCGGTGTCATGACCTATTAATCTGCTTCCTGCCAAAAAATAACAGAGAACAAGCTGCTGAAATCTGTTGTCCAAAAAATTAGACTTATATCTAAGAATAAATGATTACTACTTATCAGTGTAAATACTAACTACCAGAACTCTCGGGCATTCACCTAGAGAAAGATACCCTAATTGTTAAAGTTTGTAAGAATTGGAATAATAACAGACTTATTGAGGTATTTCAATGGCAAATAACAGTGTGAGGATTGTTTCTTTGATTCCCGGTGGAACTGAAATTTTAGCCTCCTTGGGATTGACTAATCAAATTGTTGGACGCTCCCATGAATGTGACCACCCTCCAGAAATTCAAAATCGCCCCGTTTGTACCCAAGCACGCTTAGACTCTCATAGACAAAGCCGCGAAATTCACGATGATGTCAACCATTTGATACAATCAGCCTTAAGCATATATGAAATCAAAACCGATATTTTAGAGAAATTAGAACCTACCCACATTGTCACTCAAGACCAGTGTGATGTCTGTGCAGTCAGCCTGGCAGAAGTGGAAAAAGCTGTTGCTACTCTCGTTCACAGCTCACCTCAAATTATTTCCCTAAAACCCACCATTCTTGAGGATGTTTGGCAAGATATTGAGCGAGTCAGTAATATCTTTAGTGTAGACTCAGTTAAGGTTTTAGAAAATTTAGAAGCTCGTGTGACAATTTGTCGGCGCAAAATCCAAGGGCTTTCCTTAACAGAGTTACCCAGGGTTGCTTGTTTGGAATGGACAGACCCTTTAATGACAGCTGCGAATTGGATTCCCGAACTAGTTAATTTGGCAGGAGGTCAAGCACAGTTTAGTGTGACAGGTCAGCCCTCTAGTACCCTGCAGTGGGAAACACTGTTAAAGAACAATCCAGATATCATCATTTTTATGCCCTGTGGCTTTGATTTAAATCGGACTCGTCAAGAAGCTCAATTATTCAGTCAACGTCCAGATTGGCAAAAACTTCACGCCACCCAAAGTGGCAGAGTTTACATTACTGATGGTAATGCCTACTTTAACCGTCCAGGGCCACGACTAGCAGATTCTCTAGAAATTTTGGCAGAAATTTTGCATCCGGAAATTTTTGATTATGGATATAGAGGAACCGCCTGGGATACTATTTGATATTTTGATTTATGGCTTTTGCCCAGGCGCGCTTTTCAAAGCCAACCAGCAAACACAGCTAAACCGTAATATTTCCAAGGTACTACCACGATCTTAAATCCAGATATGGTCAGCATTTGCAAATGAGCATCTAAAGTAGCAAGTTGGTCTTGGCTAGAGTGTCCTTTTTGACTGCTACTGCCAAGTTTAGCCCGAACCTGTGTTAAAGTAATTCCTTGTTCCATTGCCCATTCCTCTCGTACTGTCTGGTAAACTTCTTTGAGGAGAGGCGATTCCGGTAATATCGGGTCTGCATTGCAAAAATAACCGCCTTGGTTCAGACTCGCAGCAATTCTTTGAAATAACTTCAGCTTCATTTCATCATTGAGGTGATGAATGGCTAAAGATGACACACAAGCATCAAATTCGCCACCAATATCAAACTTGTCTGGAGTTTCTGCCCATTCACCAAAGTCTGCTTGTATACCAGTCCACTGTTGTCGATATCCAGCAGATGTAACTTTTTTACAGGCATGTTCTAACATTCGCGGTGAATAATCTACACTCATAATTTGGGCATGGGGAAAGCGTTGGAAGATTTTGAGAGTCAGTTCTCCTGTGCCGCAGCCTAGTTCTAAAACCCGGCGAGTTGTGGTAGAAAGACATCGGGTAATTGCCTCTAACATTTCATCATATCGGGGTAAAAGTTGACGAATGCCCTTGTCGAAATCCACAGTGTTGGCGAATACTTCTCCGGGAAATATTTCCTGCATAGGAATTGAATAAATAAAATAATTGACATACCTCTAAAGCATAGCTTTAGTGGCTTGTTCCCAGATATTGCTAAAATGGCATAATCGTATATTTTTGTTATCACTAATGCAAGACGGCGGAAGTAAACCACCATAAAAAACTACTCAACAATCGACAAGAGGATTCTTTTGACTTTTGATTTTTGACTTTTAACTTCCATTTAGCCGTACTAACCCAAAATTTTCTTCCCAAATTTGGGAACCTATATGTTTCAGCTTCTGATAATTGTTTTTGTTGTTATCTTAGGTTCAGCGATTTGTTCTAGTACAGAAACAGCTTTATTTTCTGTTTCTCCCGTCAGAGTTAGACAATTAGCCCAATCAAATCACCCCGCAGCCCTTGCACTCTTGGCTATTCGGGAAAATATGAATCGACCTATTGCAACCATTGTAATTATTAACAATATTTTTAATATTGTTGGTAGTATTGTCACAGGCAGTATTGCTAGTCAAGTATTAGGAGATACTTGGCTTGGTATCTTTTCGGGAATGTTTACGTTTTTAATTATCATCTTTGCAGAAATCATTCCTAAAACAGTGGGAGAGCGCTATTCTGAACGAATCGCCATGTTGACGGCTTTACCTGTTACTGGACTTTCTATTGTTTTCACACCCTTAGTTTGGATTATAGAAAACTTGACTGCGCGGTTTTTTAAGACCAAAAAACGACCAACAACTAATGAGGCTGAAATTAAGCTGCTGGCGAACATTGGTCAGCAAGAAGGGATTATTGAAACCGATGAAGCCGAAATGATTCAACGGGTGTTTAGATTAAACGATGTCACAGCAGCAGATTTGATGACACCGCGCATCATGGTAACATATCTACGTGGTAACTTGACTCTCGATGAAGCAAAAAAAGATATTATCTCCTCCCAACATACACGAATCATAGTAGTTGATGAATCCATTGATCAAGTAATTGGATTCGCCTTAAAGCAGAATTTACTCACTGCAATGGTTGAAGGCAAAAATCAAGAAAAAATTGCTAATTTAGCTCGCAAAGTTCACTTTGTTCCGGAGATAATTCGGGCAGATAAATTAATGAAAAACTTCATTGCGGCTCGTGAACATCTAGCTGTAGTAGTTGATGAATATGGCGATGTGGCCGGTGTTATCACCTTGGAAGACGTACTGGAAGTGATCACCGGTGAAATTGTCGATGAAACCGATAGAACAGTTGATTTACAAGAAATTGCCAGGAAAAAGCGAGAAAAAATGTTGCAGTCTATTAGTAATGTTGTTAATACTGGTTGACTAGGGTTTGCTGAAAAAGTCGTTAAAAAACAACGGAAGAGTTGAATAGGCAGTGAGGGAGAAGTAAAGACAAGTTTTGGTTGTTTAAAGTTAACCAAAACATCTCTCTCATCTACAGCACAATCTCAGCTTCAGCGGTATGGTAGCATACCGTGAAGTAGATTAGTAAAGATTTCACTATAAATCTTTAGATGTTCTGTTTACAGATTAAACCCTTGTACAGACGTTCCGAACGTCTCCTACCCCCTCACCCTACCAAAACAGAAACACCGTATTTATCTTTGCCTAGGATTCTTCATCAAGTTGACCAACACGACGGATATTTAAAATGTCACTCATTTTTTTTATTTGAGTAAACACTTGCTCCAATTGCAAGCGATCGCGTATATCTACTCCCAAATCAATCAACGCAGGTTGACCAATAGAAGTTTTCACCTGAGCATGACGCACATTGATCCCCTGGTCACTCAACCGAGATAAAATATCCTTCAATACCCCCACCCGGTCAAGGGCTTCGATTTGCACATTCACCGGGTAAGTCAGAGGACGGCTGATATGTTCTGTGGCTGGGTTCCAACTAACAGGTACTAGGCGCTCAAACTCCACACTTTCTAAGTTATGGCACCCTTGGCGATGGATGGAAATCCCCCTCCCCCGGGTGACCACACCAATAATTGGTTCACCAGGTATGGGAGTACAACACCCAGCTAAGTGGTACACCAATCCTTCCACACCAATAATCGGTGAATCACAAGGACGCAAACTAGCGGGATTTCCATCTCGCAAAACTTTTGATGTAGGTGCTTCTTTCGGGCTAAATAGTGGTATCACATTCGTTGGTTGTTGTTCCTTAGCTACTTCTCGCCAACGATTTAGTACCAAATTGAGAGTAATTTCACCGTAACCCAAATTAGCCAGTAAGTCTTCTACGCCGTGATAATTACATTTTTCCGCTACAGTTTGCATTGCTTCGGATTTCAGCAAATTATCAAAACCAGTTTTACCCAGTTCCTTTTCTAATAACTCTCGTCCACGAGCCACATTTTCATCTCGGCGCGATCGCTTGTACCATTGTTTAATCCGATATTTCGCCGCAGAAGTCCTGGCAAAATTCAACCAATCCAAACTAGGATGGCTATTCTTTTGGGTAAGAATCTCTACAATGGCGCCATTTTGCAACCGAGTTGATAACGGTACCATACGACCATTGACCCGGGCCCCTGCACAGTGGTTACCCACTTCAGTATGAATATGATAAGCAAAATCTATACAGGTAGCACCGGGACTCAAAGGTACAACATCCCCCTTAGGGGTGAAGACATAAACATCATCTTCAAATAAATTATCTTTGACACTATCAAGATACTCTTGAGCGTCCTTGAGATCACTTTGCCATTCCAGTAGATGCCTTAACCAAGTAAATTTTTCATCTGTAGTGGTAAATTGACTAGTAGAACCACCTGTTTCCTTGTACTTCCAATGGGCTGCAATCCCATATTCAGCTACATGATGCATTTCTACAGTACGAATTTGGATCTCCAAAGGACGACCACTCAGCCCAATCACTCCAGTATGCAAGGACTGGTAACGATTAGGCTTGGGCAATCCAATATAATCCTTAAATCTAGAAGGAATCGGGCGAAAAGCATCATGAACCACTGCCAAAGCCCGGTAACATTCCTCATTAGTTTGGACAATAATCCGCAGAGCCGCCAAATCGTAAATTTCATGAAATTCTTTTTGCTGCCTTTGCATTTTTTGATAAATGCTATAAAGGTGCTTGGGGCGACCACTAATATCCTGACAGTGAATCCCCGCTTGCTGCAAACGTTCCCGCAGCATTTCTGTCGTTTTGGCCAATTTTTCTTCCCGCGCCGCCCGCTTTTCAGAAACATACTCTTGTATTTGGCGGAAAGCCTCTGGTTCCAAGTATTTAAAAGACAAATCTTCCAATTCCCACTTTATCCGCCACATTCCCAAGCGGTTTGCTAACGGGGCAAAAATATCCCTAGTTTCCTGGGCGGTGCGGCGGCGGCTAGACTCAGACATATATTGTAGAGTTCGCATATTATGCAAACGATCTGCCAATTTCACCACAATCACCCGAATATCCTGGGCCATGGCCAAAAACATCCGTCGGAAGTTTTCCGCTTGGCTTTCAGTTTTACTAGTGAAATTTATTTTAGACAGCTTGGTAACACCTTCAACCAATTGCCGGACTTCAGCCCCAAAATGTGCTTCTATTTCTTCCCCTGTGACATCTGTATCTTCAATCACATCATGAAGAAATCCAGCTGCTATCATAGCAGGACTCCCTCCCAAATCTCGCAGCAATCCAGCCACCGCCACGGGATGACTAACAAACAATTCTCCCGATTTGCGGTATTGACCCTCATGCAGTTGATAAGCAAATTCAAAGGCCTTACCAATTAATACTTCATCATCGTACCCTCGGTTTTCTTCGGGTTCGCCCTTATAGGCTAATGATTCACGTAAACATTTCTGAAGCCATTCCGGAAGGGCGAGATCAGTTGTGGAATTTACAAGTATGCTGCTCATACAATAGCGATTACAGGTGATTGGTAAATAAGTTAATGATCAAGGGAATAGAGAGCGTCGCGGGCATAAAATCCTACCTGCAAGACACGAGTAAGAAATGAAAATGATTTTATAATTGCCTATGGTAACTATGCATACCAAGATTAAAAAATCATATTATGTTCAGTAAATTACTTGTGATCTGTCAAAAACGAATGGAACAAGGCAGAAATTTCCCCTAGGGTGCCCCAGAGCTTCTAGCAATCGCAATGACTTTGAGATTACTTCACCCTGCTATGGCTAGGTTGGTAATGACAAGTATTTAATCGAACATGATATCATAAGGCGGAAAATCCATTTATTTAAAATTAAACTCCAAACTATGATTTGAGGCTTATGCTTTGAATAAGGAGTTGGGAAAATTTATTGTAAAAGATAATTTTCTTGACATCAATACTATCTTAACTAGTACCGGATGTGTTTAAATCTTGAGAAATATCAGGCTCTAGCGACTTTGCTAGAGCAACTCCATTTTGATCTCAACACTACCGCAGTCAATACACCTGAACTACGAAAAGCTGTAGCCTTCTTGCAGCAATTCTTTCGCGAGCAGATTGTCCCTTTGCCTGATGTAAGTTCCCGTATACAGTCTTATCAGACAGAAATCAGTAAGCATCTACGTTTGTTGGAAATTGATGTCATGTTTCTCCAAGGTTCGCGGCAAGCATCCACTGCCAAACAAAGACTCAAAACCATCAGCCATCGCCTCACAACTCTTATTCAATACTGTCAAGGTATTCTTGAAGAAGAGCCAAAGAACGAAAAATAACAATTGTTACGTTTTGCGTTACTGCTGAGATTGTCTCATTGTTGTCCAGGGAAAACTGTTATTTTTGTAACAACTAAAGCTACAGTATTGAAGCCGCGAGGAAATAGAAATTATGCCGAATTTACCTGTAACATTTTCCTGTCTTTACCAAGGAAAAAATTTAAGGGCGAAGTTCTGATCACAACTAGGCAAATAACATATGAGTCAAGCTTTATTTTGTATAGAGAATCTGCGTGTTGCTTATCCTCAGCCTCACAACGAAACCACAACTTGGGCAATCAATGATGTATCTTTCACCTTACAACCAGGCGAAACAATGGGTTTAGTGGGAGAGTCTGGTTGTGGTAAATCCACCTTAGGAAGAGCTGCTATGCGCTTGTTACCTCCCTTCAGTCGCGTGGAGGGGCAAGTGACATTTCAGGGAGAATCAGTGTTAGATTTAATGCCTCACCAGTTGCGTAAATTTAGAGGGGAAGCCATCGCCTTAATTTTTCAAGATCCCATGACACGCCTTGACCCTTTGATGACTATTGGTCAACACTGCATCGAAACCCTGCAAGCACACTTACCAAAATTATCAACTAAGGAAGCCAAAGTACAAGCGATCGCCACTTTAGAAAAAGTTAATATTCCTGCTAGTCGTTGGTATCAGTATCCTCATGAATTTAGCGGTGGAATGCGCCAACGAGTAGCCATCGCCTTAGCTTTACTTCTCAACCCTAAATTAATCATCGCTGATGAACCCACCACCAGTTTAGATGTCACTGTTTCGGCCCAAATTCTCCAAGAATTAACCCGCCTATGCAGTGAAGAAAATATGGCGCTGCTGTTAATTTCTCACGATTTAGCCATGGTGGGCGAGTATTGCCATCGCATCGGTGTTATGCATCAAGGGAAAATAGTAGAAATGGGTGCAACTAAAACTGTATTGAGACAACCTCAACATGAATACACCCGCTCCCTGTTAAAAGCAGCTTTGCATATTCAAACAGTAGATGAAAAAATTACAGAGTTGGCAGTGGATAATCAGGAACAAAGGTCTTTGTCGCCAATCTTGCGGATTACAGAACTACGACAACACTACACGATAGAAGCGAACTTTATTCAAAAAATCCGGAACAGACAACAGCAAACAATTAAAGCCGTAGATGGCATTAACCTAGAACTGTATCCGGGAGAAATTTTTGGATTAGTTGGCGAATCAGGTTGTGGCAAAAGTACACTTTCCAAAACAATATTACAACTCATTCGTCCCACTGCTGGCAAAGTTGAATTTTTAGGACAAGATTTAACGACTTTATCGCGTCCAGAAATTCGTTCTTGGCGGCGACAAATGCAAATGATTTTTCAAGATCCCCATGCTTGTCTTAACCCTGTGATGACAGTGGGACAAAGTATCGCTGACCCATTATTTATCCATAATCTTGCCGATGCAGAAAAAGCCAAATCAGAAGTTTCGTGGATGCTGGAAAAAGTCGGACTAACACCGCCACAAATTTATTATCAACGGTATCCATCGGATTTATCTGGGGGACAACAGCAACGAGTAGCCATCGCCCGCGCCTTAATTACTCGTCCCAAACTTTTAATCTGCGATGAACCTGTGAGTATGTTGGATGCTAGTGTGCAGTCACAAGTAATTGATTTAATGTTAGCCTTGAAGACGGAATTTGAGTTAACATATCTTTTTATTACCCATGACTTGTGGTTAGCGCGGTTCTTATGCCATCGTATTGCCGTGATGCATAGTGGCAAAATTGTGGAACTAGGTAACACAAAACAAATTTTTACCCATCCTCAACACCCCTACACAAAAACCTTATTAGCAGCAGCCCCCCTACTGGCGCGTGTTTAGAAAATTAATCAACAGATATCTTGCAAAAGTCAGTTAGGCAGATCCAGTTTTGTGCGGATTTATACGAATATGTAATATTTTTCCAGAAGTTAGGACTTACGGAACTGGCACAGGCGATGGAAAAATTAAGGTACATTTGTATTATATAAGTGACGGAAGTAGCACAGGGCAATACCTAGTTTAGTTGATAGTACAAAAGTATGAATAAAACGGGATTCCGATAGCATAGCGTGGAGTTAGGCATAAGCTTTGTCTTGGTAATAGAACGTCGCTGTCTGGAAAAAAGGATTGAAATATTGATGAGAAAATGGGTAGAGGTTGTATGAGATAAATGTTAGTAATAAGCATGAGATTTACAAAATTGAACTACTGCCAATATTTGTTAAGCAGTCAAATTAATTATACAATTACCAATTTAGCAGAGCATTTAGAGCAGATTAGCCATGATGCAATTAATTATTATTTGAGGAGAGAAAACTTAACACCTCGGTTAGTATGGGAAAATGTGAAAGAAATGGTTGAACCAGATGCTAATGGTTACATCATATTTGATGATAGCGTTTTAGACAAAAGATATTCTCAAGAGATAGAGATAGTGAGGAGACAATATAGTGGTAACGAACATGGCCTACTCGAAGAAATTGGTATAGTTAGTCGTGTGTGTGTAAATCCTAAATTTAAAAGATTTTAGGTAATAGATTACCGCATTTTTAATCCTGATGTGGATGGTAAAAACAAGATACATCATGTGAAAGATATGCTGGAAAACCTGGTGTATCAAAAGCTTTTACCGTTCGATACTGTTTTGATGGACACATGGTATGCGGTACACAGTTTAATGATTTATATTAATAGTTTAGAGAAAGTCTATTATTGTCCTTTTATGTAATTATTTAATTCAGCAACTTAAACGACCAAATATTCCCATGTGCTTGGTTTGATTTAAATTTTCGCGTCGCGGGGATATATATGCCCGCTCCCTATTTGTACGAGTTGAGTAAGTCCTGCGGAAGTATATGTATATATATACAATATAGATACATATATATTCACTGAAGCGCATAAGGTAAAAAACCCGATTTGCCTTGACTTGGGTAAGGTAATATGTATTACTGAGAAGGATAGTTACCCAAATATTACCGGGCTCTATTAAAGTATTTGCCAATCCAACTAACCATATTAGATTTGTTTAACTCATGCTAATTTAGGCTTTAGTTGATAGAATTAACGCGGTTAGTAAGGTTACTGATATGCCTTAATTCTGAAATTTAGTTAAGGTTGTTTAAATTTATTGTTTTTTTGCCAACCCGTACAAATATTGAGGTATAAATTAACACATGGCTAGAGATGTCAGCTTCCAAAAGTTCAAACTAGATGAACTTAACGACCAACTTCCTGCAGAATCTGAGTTAGAAGTGCAAACGGAGGCGAATACACGGGCTTCCATTCAAAGTGGCTTGTCAAAAGAAACGGAATTTTTAACCGCTCCTGCTCAAAAAACAGCCATTGAAGTCGTTTTTGACCCTGGTAACCGCTCAATCCTTCTGTTCGATGGTAAGAATATCATCAAGCTAGCATCTTTATATGCTTGGCTATCTGGGAATCGTAAACCAACACGCATGAATGATCAGTCATCTTTTGTAGAGATTCACACATCAGAGGGTAGCCCTGAATACAACGGAATTCGCTATGTTATCGGCGAGGCTGCATCAAGACAACCCAGGTATGAAAGGGTATACAATCGGCCTAAATTTGATGAATGCTTGCTTTATTTGCTGCCATGCATCGGTAAACTTTTTCCCAATGAGAAACAAGTGACCCTAGTAGTGAAAGTCAATGCCACAGAAGCGGAACTTTATCAAAATCTTCTAGAGCGAAAGCTCAAGGGAACTACAGAAGCTACCATTGACGGGCAGGATATCTCAATAAAAGTGCAGTCTGTTACTGTTTTTGAGGAAGGTTTGGGAGCTTGGTATCTGCTCAATGATCGTGAACCTCAAATTAAAGGTCAGTATACGGGAGTTCTGAATTTAGGGGGAGCCACCATTGATTCCATTTTGGTGGAGTATGATGGCTATGTGTTAGCAGAAGCAAGTTTGAGAAGTCCTAAAGGGGGTACATTTGACCTCGCCACAGAAATTAGACGGGTTATTACGGCTGACAGAGCAGATATGGCTTACTTAGAAGCAGATGCCATTATGAATTGCCTAGAGTTTAGGGACTATATCATTGATGGGTATGACTTTTCTGCCATTGTGCGAGATGAAATAGACAATTGGTTTAAGTCGGTGATGGGCAAAACTCAGGCTGTGTGGTCTAGCTACTTTCATAAAATTTCTCGCTATATTCTCACTGGGGGTAGTGCTTATCTAGTTGTTGATAAAGCGTCTCGTTCGTCCAAGTTCCATGTTACTCCTAACCCTGTATATGATAATGTTATAGGTCTGTATGGAAGACAAAAGATTAATAATTAACATGGATTTGGTAAGACAAAAAATTTCCCGGCGTAGGCTGCAAAAACGCCGGGGTTCTAAAAATGTCTGGAGTATGACTGCTACAATCAAGGAAGAAAATTATGAGCTAGTACTAACCGAAGGTGACAGAACCGAAACGGATAGTGTATCCAAAGTCGTTAATCGTGCATTAGTCCTGATGCAGAGACTAATGGACTCCACGCAAACTGATACATTTTCCGCAGCTATGGATAGCGCTCTTCATCTGGTTAAACACGCTAATTTACATACTGTAAAAGAGCCTGAGAAGGTTTTACCTCAACCAAATAACAATTCCCAGGCAAACAGTGATTTTATTGACCCTGATTTTATGAATGTTATGGAGTAGTTTATCACTTAATTCTCACTAATTAGCCAGACTTAATAAGACTACTTATCTGCCGTCACACCTCCTAATTTGGCAAACTTCAAGGAAATAGTTAAAAATAGTGAATGTAGGTGAGCATTACGTTCCAATACATAAGTAAAACTAATTACTAAAATATATTTTAGAAATGACCTTTTCATCACATTTCGTCAAAGGTAAATTGCTGATATTATTTCGACCATCACGGCATAGGCTGAAGTGAGGTTTTATCCAACTTAACAGGTCGCAAATTAACACAAAATTAATTTTTGTCTTCAATTAGGTTAGTTGAATTTCCACTTGTGCCATACAGTTCTACAAATCTTTTAAAGAGTAGCAGACTTGCATTATTAGAAAACTTGCTTAATTTGAATAAACGCTCAATATTTTTGTTAGCTAAATTGCGTAAATAAGGTAAATCTTCAAGCAAAGTCAAACAACAAGCAAAATGTAATACTATTTGCAGCAGTGGTTTAGGCCAATTTAAATCGCTGTAAATATCTATAAATAACTGATGTTCTTTATCAGTTAAAGGAAAAGCTTGAAATATTACAATTATTCTTTTATTATTGTAAACTGGTATACTTAACTCAATGGTATAAGGCGTATGTAAGATTAAATCCACCTCTACAATCGGTTTTCTCCAAATTCTCAAAGGATTAGCCGGAGAATTCAAAATTGTTTTAAATTTAATGATTCCACCAATATTTGTAGGTTGAAAATAACTCACATTGACAACTTTTAAATTATTCAAGCTAAAGTTATGAACTGTTTCTAAATGTTTTAAATTCAACAAATGATAAATTTGGCAAAGGTAAGGAAAAGGTAAAATATACTCTTGGCTGATCATGTGTCGTTTTTTTAAACCAAGTTTATTAACGTGGAATTGATTATCTTTAATTTCAGGTTTTAAATACAGCCAACTCAAAAAAAACAAACTGTTAGTCAAGACATGAAAAACTTCTAAACTAGATAAATATCCATCAGCAAATGCATCTAAACTTTTATCGGCTATTCCCAAAACCCAAGCAGGAATACCTAAAAGCCAAACTCCAGTTTTTAATTTACTGAAAAATAGGGCTACATCCAAGTTTACACTCGAATCTTTCTCACTCTTATGTTCTTCAGAAGTTTCAGGATTTTTGACTAAATTATTAGACATAAAAATCTAGGCGTAAATTTTATAGACTACTAAATTAATCCTAGATATGGCTAATAGAAATAACCTCTACCTTTAGTGCAAATGAGTTATTCAATAGTTTGAAATATCGAGAATTTATTTGTAACTATAGTTACAAAAATTTAGCCCCAAATTTAATTCTAAGAAAATCCTAAATTTTGATGTTGTAGACATATTCTGAGAACAAGTTATAGCTAGTATAACCCAGGGAAATATAGATTTTTGCTGGGTTATGGACATTAGCTCTCACAAACCATAGATATTACCTTTATGAGGTTCAGCTACTTACAAGTGCTACCCACATTTGTAAGTACTAAGAAAGAATTAACCTCAGATCAATTTGTACCTACCAGACTGGGAAACTCCATAACAGCGGTATATATAATTGGGAAAAAATATTTATTATTCCTGCTATCACAGATTTATCTGTTTCTCTTGGATGAATTATCCACAAATCAAAACTTCAGTTTCTCCAAGAAGCAAAGGCAAATTTGACTTACATCTTGCACCTGAGCCAAGGAAGGCATAATTAGAATTTTTGAGTCTGGAGAGGTAAACATATTCTTACACAATCGCACTTGAAACTAAAAAAGCGGTTTTTCACTGTTTTAGCATCTGTAATTGAGGTTTCTAATTCAATACAAACTACATCAAGAAAATGCACCAGATTTTTATTTTCATGAGCATATTTCAGTAATGTTCCCTATATCTTCTCCATTTATTCTGATTACAAATAATTTATGCTTTTGGTATTACTTTTGGTATTATTTTATGTGTTTTCTCAAATTTCATCCCCAAGAGCAGCTAATGACCATCCGCAATGCGAACGAAACTGATTTACCGGCAATAGTGGCAATTTATAATGCAGCAATTCCCAGCCGTAAAGCAACAGCAGATTTAGAACCTGTCTCTGTACAAAGTCGCCTGGCTTGGTTTCAAGGGCGAGGGCCTTTACAAAGACCAATTTGGGTGATAGAAAAGGAACATATAGTTGTTGGGTGGCTGAGTTTTAAATCATTTTATGGCCGGCCAGCCTATGGTGCCACTGCCGAAGTTAGTATTTATATTGCCCCTTCTGTCCATCAATGTGGTTTAGGAAGCCGACTTCTCGCCCAGGCAATTAAAGCAAGTCCCAATTTAAGAATAAAAACACTTTTGGGCTTTATTTTTGCCCACAATCAACCGAGTCTAAAGCTATTTGCCAAATTCGGGTTTCAACAATGGGGACATTTGCCACAAGTGGCAGAACTTGACGGCGTAGAAAGAGATTTAATAATTATGGGACTGCGAATTTAGGATTTTTATCTTTTTTGAAACATCCTATGCCGACGAAAGTTTTCAGACTGGGGTTTTCGTAGTGGTACAACCTCTGCTTCACTACTCTCACGGGCTACCCGAATCAACAAACCTGCGCCGAATAAGCTAGAAATCATGGAATTACCACCATAGCTAAACATGGGCAAAGGTAAGCCTGTGGTGGGTAATGCACCTGTAGCAACAGCAATATGCAGTAATGATTGTCCTATAATTACAATTGTAATTCCCATCGCTACTAAGCGATTAACTATGGTCTTGGCCTTTAATGCCACAACTAATCCTAGGGTAGCGAACAAAGCCAAAAGAAACAACAACACAATACTCCCCACAAAGCCAAATTCTTCAGCGAAGACAGCAAAAATAAAATCAGTGTCTTGAATTGGCAAATAAAACAGCTTTTGCTGGGACAGTCCAAACCCAGCGCCCCAAGTTTGACCAGAACCCACTGCTAACAAACTTTGTACTAATTGGTACCCATCACCTGTAGGGTCAGCCCAAGGATTAAGGAATGACATCACACGTTTGCGCTGATACTCTTTCAGGCTAATACTAATTAACGCTAACATTACCCCACCAAATGCCGTTCCTGCCAAATATTTGTAAGGTAATCCAGCGGCCAAAGCAATTAACCAAATAGTCATCCCACACAATGCAGCTGTACTTAAGTTAGGCTGTGCCAAAATTCCCAACAACACTACACCAAAAATACCCAACCAAGTTAAACGCACCGCCCAACTCAACCGATTCCACTGGCTGAACAGTCGCGCACTTTGCAATACCAAAAACGGTTTAATTAACTCTGAAGGTTGCAAGGGAACTGGCCCAATAGCTATCCAACGTGCTGCATCAAAAGCTTTTTTACCTACTCCTGGCACTAATGTAGCGAATATTAACAGCAAAAACACCGCTATAAACCAATGAGTCTTAGCCAAAACTTTCCGTAAAGGAAGATGGACAATTATATTAAACCCTATCAGGGCAAAGAATACCCAAATAAGTTGCCGCTTAAAATAGTAAAGTCCATCACCTTGACGCCCATCAGCCACAGGATAGGATGCTGAAAACAGCATCACTAATCCCACAAACAGCCACGTCAACGTTAGCCAGCGCAGTAACCGCGCCTCTAATGCCCAAGTGGAAACAGAATCATCAAAAACTGGAATCAGGAAACGTAGATTCACCATTAGCTACAAGTAATAACTCACAACTTATAACTCATAATATGATCTACTGTTTGCACAGCACCCTTAAAATCAGGTAACACCAACCGCTTTTTTACTGTTTCTGCCGGTTTTCACAACATTCTCACACCAGCGATCGCTTGTTCAATATCCTTAACATAACTTTTCTCAGTCGTGCAGCAATTCTACCCCAACCACCACCAAAACCCGAAATTAACCAATTTTTATGCACTCCACATTTAACAATCCCCTACAAAAAAGAGGTCTTTCTCGACCTCTTGACAACTCCCTAGAATGATGTCCCTTATATTAACTACATCAACCCAGCGTTAGTACCTTGCTTACCAGTTGCTAATTCTACCTTCACAATTTTGCCTCCCATTTTTTGAATCCGTTGCTGTTCACGGAACCAATTCTCATAAGGAACTAGCTTAGTGAAGTAAGTATTTTGCAACTCTCTTTGGGTACGAATCCGAGTTTGGCTGGGTACACAAGCAGTAATTTTAAATAAACGCCCCATATTTTATATCTCCTATGGTGATTGTGAAAACTTTTTTTATTTCAAAAAAAAATGGGAGTGCATATTTTATCAAAGTATTTAAATTAACCACTCCAAGTCCGGAAATTAACTATCAACACCAGACCGCTAGCACTCATTGAAAACATAAGCAGTAGAACGTTCTAGCACTCACAATTAATTTCCAGACCTCAATCAAGCCACACCTAATTTCTTAAGTGTAAATAGCTTTTAGCTCAAGCCAGAGGAGATATAGTCTAAGTAAACGCCCATTTCTTTGCCAGCATCTGGGCCTACTAAGCTAGCAGTTACTTCTTTGATTGCTTGGATAGCTTGTACAGTAGCACCTACGGGAACACCCAAGGAGTTGTAGGTTTCTTTCAAACCATTCAATACGCGCTCATCTAAGATAGAAGCATCGCCAGCCAGCATAGCGTAGGTAGCGTAACGCAGGTAGTAATCCAAGTCGCGGATGCAAGCAGCATAACGACGAGTGGTGTACATGTTACCACCGGGACGGGTGATATCAGAATATAACAAAGATTTAGCTACTGCTTCTTTAACGATGGCAGCTGCGTTAGCACTGATAGTGGTAGCAGCACGGACACGCAGTTCACCAGTCGCGAAGTAGCCTTTGAGCTTTGCTAGAGCAGCAGTGTCCAAATACTTACCTTGAACATCTGAAGCGTTAATTACAGAGGTAATTGCGTCTTGCATGTTGTTATTTCCTTATTTCCAACCTGATTGCAATACTTATGTTTCAGCAGAAGTAAAAACACTTCAGCTTACTGCATCGCACCAACTAAATAGTCAAAGTAAGCCCCGGCTTCAGCAGAGTCTTCGCCAGACAGCAAGGTAGCAGCAACATTCTTCATAGCGCTAACGCCGCTAGCTACAGCATCAATAGGAGTACCCAGGGACTTGTACATTTCGCGCACACCCACAACACCAATTTCTTCGATGGGGGTAACATCACCAGAAACGATTCCGTAGGTTACAAGGCGGAGGTAGTAATCTAAGTCACGTAGACAAGTAGCTGTCATTTCTTGACCATAAGCGTTACCACCGGGAGAAACAACATCAGGGCGCTTTTGGAACAGCTGATCTCCAGCTTGCTTGACAATGCGTTCGCGGTTTTCGGTCAAAATCTGAGCGATGCGGAGGCGACGCTCACCACCAGAAACAAAGCTTTTGATACGATCCAGTTCGCCAGGGCTAAGATAGCGGGCTTCTGCATCAGCATTCACGATGGACTTCGTGACGATACTCATTAATGGATTCCTCCAGTACTAATGAAACCAGAATTTAATAAACTGGTGCAATTTAAATTTGTTATGGTAGTGGCTTCCTTTGGTCGCGGCTTTAGATATCACAATTAGACAATTGCCATAGCTATCACATAACGAGTTGGCTGGAAAACACAACTACCTTCCGCAAAACATTTTCCGGCATTTCGTTGAGCATTTATGACTCTTCTTAATAGTTTGTAACATTACCTTTCAGATTTATCAGCCAATTGCTACCGGAAAGCTTTGTTACACAAGGAAAACAGCGATTATTGACTATTGAGTATCGGGAATAGAGGATTGAGAAAACTCTGACCTCCATCCCCAATTCCTAAACCTTAGCGATCGCTTGGTCTTCCTGTTAATACAGCAGGTGACAAACTAGACCAAGATTGTTTCACCAAGTCAGCAGCAGCTTTCACACTACCCAAATAATTACCAGCAGGTAATGATGGGTAACGCTGATAAGGCACTACATCCTCACCAAAGAAACGCCCATACTCTTGACTATCTACAATTGCTTCCACAGCAGCCCGTAAACCGCTATCAGCCAGCAACTTGTTATATTGACGGATTTCCCCTTGAGTAGCTGGAGCCCGTCCCAACAAGTGACGGAATAAGAACTCAATCACCTTAGTATTGGGATAAGGCGTATAGAAACGCTTACGGTAGATTTCCGAACTAGCCAATTCCCGGACAAACTCCCGCACAGAAATTTCCCCATTCCGCAGTTTACTATCTAAGTTGGAACGGCGGTATTCTCCAGGAACTTGACCGCTAAACACATCCAAAACTTGGCAGTAAGCAGCATTAATTACCTGTTCTTTCTCTGCTTGGGTAGCATTCACGGTCATGCGGTTAATACGTGCAGGTTTACGGCGACTTGTACCCACACCCACTTCCACAGACTGACCACGACCATCATTGAAGGAGCGACCTAACTCAATGAACAACGGCTTGGTTTTGTCCATTTGCTTGGCTTTAACTGCCAAATCTGCTATTGCCTTCGCTAAAATTGGCGTATTCGCGGAAGCAATGCGCGGCTTCACAGTCTCAAAGCTAGGTACAACCAAATCATTATTTTGCTTAGTCAGTTGATTGTAAAGCTTTTGCGTATTCGGGAAATTAGCCGCAGGTAAAGTGGGGAAACGACGGTAAGGAACCGTATCCTCACCAAAAGCCTCACCATATTCCGCACTTTCCACCATAGCTGTAATAAAAGCACGAATCCCCTGAGTAGCCAAAATTTGGTTATACTTACGGATTTCTCCCTGGTCTATGGGCGCACGTCCCAAGAAATGCTTAGTACCCAACTCAATCACCTTAGTGTTGGGATAAGGTGTATAAAACTCCTTCAAGTACAGGTTTGAGTAACCCAAACCTGTAATAAATTCCTTAACGCTGATTTCACCGTTACCCAGCTTACTTTCTAAAGCTGTAAATTCATTTTTGACAATGTAAGGTGCAATGTCACGCTCAAAAATCTGACGGTAAGCAGCACTAATCAAAGTTTTCACTGCTACTTTATCGCCAGTGTTTGCCACCAACTTAAAGACTTTGGTTTGTTCGCGCTTCTTAGTAACACCTTGATTAATGCGGAATTGGATATCTGGTTCTGTGCGTTTTTCAGCAACCTCACCCAACTCCACAAACCGGGGTGTTTCCACCTTCTCAACCTTCGCACCCACATCTTCGCGAATACTACCAACCCGCAGATGACGCAAAGATACACCAGCCGCAGTCAAATACCGTTCATAAGGAACTGTATCCTCACCAAAGGCCTCGCTGTATTCTTGAGTATCAAGAATAGCATCTACCACTGCATAGAAGCCCTTCTTGGCCGCAATATCAAAATACTTGTTGTTTTCTTGACGGCCATAGGTAGGACGACCCAACAAGCGGCGATGAATGTACTCAATCGCCTTACAAACATACAGCGATGTCCAGTACATCTTGCGGAATAAATCCGACTTAGCCAACATCCGCACAAACTCGCGCACAGAAATATCGCCATTTTCCAGCTTAATTTCTGCCACCTTCAGGCGTTGACCTTCGTAAACATCACGACCAAAAACTTGCAAATAAGCAGCTTTGATTACAGCTTGGGTAGAGCTTTCAGAGAACTTAACACTCACACCCTTACCGGCTTTCTTGCTCATAGTAGCAGGAATTTGATCCAGCTTAAACACCTTGCGTCCCAGAGTTCTTGGAGCTTCACCCCGCGCCTGAGGATTACTCAATTGGTTATTAATACCGGGTCCTTGGTGAATCAAGATACGTCGGGTATCCTTGCCAAAGGGAGCCGGACTGCTACTGGGGTTGCGAGTTTCTTTCGGGAAAATAGCCCCAAATTGAATTTCCAACGGATCATTACCAGAACCATAAGGATGCTGGTCAGGTAATGGCTGCTCGTAAGCAGCAAAAGTAGTAATAAACTGAGGTACTTTCCGGAAAGGCGCACTGTACTTAAACAAGTCTTGTTGCAGTCCCCAGTTACGACATTCTTGGGCTTCTTGACCCAAACCACGCAAATAGGGTACTGTTTCCTCGCCAAAGTAATCGCCATACTCCTGAGAATCCACCAAAGCATCAACTAAAGCTGGTAGACCGCCATTAGAAATAATTGCAAAGTATTTTTGTACCTCTTCCCGACTACTTGGCCCCCGTCCCAAAATGTGACGGAAAGCCAGTTCAATAACTCGGCTGTTAATAAAAGGCTGGTAAAACTGTTTTTGGTAAAGCGGAGATTTAGCAAGACGGCGGATAAACTCCTTCATAGAGATATCGCCATTCTTCACTTTAGATTCCAGGTCAGATATAGACAAACTATAAGCACGAGTAATGTCTCGCTCAAAAATTTGCCGATAAGCTGCTTTCACAACCTGGATTTTTTCACTAGCAGACAAACCAGGCTTCATCACAAACTTAGGCCGCCGTTCTGCGGAATTAAAGTAAATTTGTGGCAGTTGTAAACCTTGTTGGTCGCCAGAGGGACGTTGACGGAGTTTGTTAGAAGGTGTAGGTGCTTTGAACTCAGTCAGTAACACATCCATATACTGAGACACAATGGCTGTAGCCTCAGCATCTTTACGAAAATAAGAAAGAGATGCTGCTTTAATTTCCTGCAAAGCTACTAATGTTGCTTCCCCAGAGCAAGCATTTTCGATTATTTCCCGTAAACCCCGTGTATTCACGCTGATAATATTCGGGTCACCAGCCACAATGGCGTAGGTAGCATAGCGGAGGAACCAGGATAAATCCCGTAAGCTCTTAGCCATGTTGCTTGGGCCATAACGGGCAACATTAATTGGTCGAAAACCCGGAGGAATAGGGCCGCTAGGAGAAGAGTTGAATATGGAACGGAGATTTTCTAAAAAACCGCCACGAGTTTCCACATAGGTGACAGTCCCCAGTTTCATCCCTTCTGTGACACTCATCTCAGCACCACCGCCAGCCGTAGCCATAGCTAGTTCTTGTTCTTTAGGCTTTTCTAAAAAAGCCATGGGGGAACCACCCACAAAAATGCGGTTAGCAGCCCGAGAGACGATAATCTCAGAATTCTCCGTCAGCGTCTGGGCAATTTCCAGACGTTTTGCACCAGAGGCAAAATAACTTGCCAGTTCGCCTAGTTCCCCGCTACCCAAAAAGCGGTCTTGCTGTTCGGCTTGGGAAATTGTGGCCACAGTTAGAGTTTGATATAGTTGCGGACGCGCAACCGAGCTTCCACCACTTGCCTTAACACTCATCGAATTTGTAAAACTCCTTTAATTTATGTATGTGTTAAGTCTGGGTTGTTTTGAGGCTTGACATATCGGTGTGATTATAGACTAGATTGCTGCCTGCAAAACTGCCAGTAAATTAACCCAGTTAGCTTTAGATTAGAACGTTTTGCGTTTGCTCTGGTGATTTATTAAGAAGTATGTACAATCTGTAATCAAAATTCCTGAGCCAGAATAACTACATATTCCAGCTTGCCCAAAATCAACTATTTTTTTGTGTATTATGTGGGGGCACTGTAGATACCATAATTTATTACAGAAAATTTTTATTTTATAAAAATTTAATAATTACTTGAACAAGAATCAACCCAACCATGTCATTCCCAACAGGTCTAGTAGGTTCAGTTCAAAGCCATGAAAGCAAACAAAAACCAGATTATTGGCCTTAGATAATTAGTATTTATTCCTGCTGGCGTGTCAAGCTTAAAATAAAGCTTAAAATATTGCATTAACTTCAAGATCAAAAACCTTGGTTCGTGGTTGTACGGCTACTGGTTCCACTGTTGTAGTCATGCCTTATTTAAAGTCTGTTGAGGTTAAATTAAGTACATTTTTATTTTACCGTATCCGCCATATCTTGATGGTGTTGTCCCCACTCCCACTGGCTAAAGTTTGACCATCACTGCTGTATGCTACTGACCAAACCCAGTCACAATGACCACTGAAGTTTTGCAGTAGCTGTCCTGTGTTCACATTCCATATCTTGATGGTGTTGTCCACACTCCCACTGGCTAAAGTTTGACCATCACTGCTGTATGCTAGTGAGGTAACCAAGCTAGAATGACCACTGAGGGTTTGCAGTAGCTGTCCTGTGTTCACATTCCATATCTTGATGGTTTTGTCCACACTCCCACTGGCTAAAGTTTGACCATCACTGCTGTATGCTACTGACCGAACCCAGTCACAATGACCACTGAGGGTTTTTTCTGACAAAACACTCCTACTGACTTGAGAAAATATTGGACGGGCTGGAGTTGTTACGGGCTGATTTTGAGGTGTAGAAACTGCTGCTTGCTGTGATTGATTGGTTTGGACTGAAGATGACCTAGTGGTAAATGCTGCAATTTGCCATATCTTGATGGTGTTGTCACTACTCCCACTGGCTAAAGTTTGACCATCACTGCTGTATGCTAGTGAGGTAATGGAGTCAGAATGACCACTGAGGGTTTGCAGTAGCTGTCCTGTGTTCACATTCCATATCTTGATGGTGTTGTCACTACTCCCACTGGCTAAAGTTTGACCATCACTGCTGTATGCTACCGAGTAAACCGAGTCAGAATGACCACTGAGGGTTTGCAGTAGCTGTCCTGTGTTCACATTCCATATCTTGATGGTTTTGTCCCTACTCCCACTGGCTAAAGTTTGACCATCACTGCTGTATGGTACTGAGGTAACCGAGTCGGAATGACCACTGAGGGTTTGCAGTAGCTGTCCTGTGTTCACATTCCATATCTTGATGCTCTTGTCCACACTCCCACTGGCTAAAGTTTGACCATCACTGCTGTATGCTACTGAGTAAACCGAGTCAGAATGACCACTGAGGGTTTGCAGTAGCTGTCCTGTGTTCACATTCCATATCTTGATGGTCTTGTCCCAACTCCCACTGGCTAAAGTTTGACCATCATTGCTGTATGCTACTGAGGTAACCAAGCTAGAATCACCACTAAGGGTGTGGAGTAGGTTTGCCTTAACACTCATCGAATTTGTAAAACTCCTTTAATTTATGTATGTGTTAAGTCTGGGTTATTTTTAGGCTTGACATATCAATGTGATTATGGAGTAGATTGCTGCCTGCAAAACTGCCAGTAAATTAACCCATTTAGCTTTAGATTAGAACGTTTTGCGTTTGCTCTAGTGATTTATTAAGAAGTATGTACAATCTGTAATCAAAATTCCTGAGCCGGAATAACCACATATTCTAGCTTGCCCAAAATCAACTATTTTGCAGAAAGCTAAACAAACAGAAAGCGAAAATCTAAACCATTTAATTTCACCTGCGGACGCTCTGGACTAATTGTTCTCAAAGTGTCAAAATCAGCACCCTCTACACCAACAGCAAAAAACACAATCTGCGATTAGTCTCAGCTTCCTGCAAAGGTTATGCCGCAGAGTTCCAGTCATCTGTAGAAGATCCGTGTGTAATCAAAAGTACTCAGGGACGATAGTATGAAATGCCATTGTTTTTACATAAAGAATCAGTTTACTGGATGGTGAATAACTCTGCCAATCCGCTAAACTCAGAAGTGCTGCGTTCTACTTGATCATGTCCCACTCCCAAGCTGTAAGTGCTGCTGTTGCCAAACTCTACGATACCTACCCATTCCCCCCAGAACCCCTACTAGATGAGCCGCCCCCTGGGTACAATTGGCGTTGGAATTGGTTAGCTGCTTACAATTTTTGTACTGGACGCAAACCACCACACCAAAATATCCGCATCTTAGATGCGGGTTGTGGTTCCGGTGTGGGTACAGAATATTTAGTCCACCTCAACCCCCAAGCCCGGGTAGTAGGGATTGATTTAAGTGCGGGAACCTTAAAGGTAGCCAAAGAACGCTGTGAACGTTCCCGTGCAGATAGAGTAGAATTTCATCACCTGAGTTTATACGATGTAGAACAGTTAGTCGGTGAGTTTGACTTGATTAACTGTGTCGGTGTCTTGCATCATCTCCCCGACCCTATCCGTGGTATTCAAGCCTTAGCTAAAAAATTAGCTCCCGGTGGAATAATGCACATTTTTGTTTATGGCGAACTCGGTCGGTGGGAAATTCAACTCATGCAAAAAGCGATCGCTCTTCTCCAAGGAGACAAAAAAGGCGATTATCGTGATGGAGTAGAAGTCGGACGACAGATATTCGCATCATTGCCAAAAAATAATCGCATTGTAAAGCGAGACAAAGAACTTTGGTCATTAGAAAACCACAAAGATGAATGTTTTGCTGATATGTACGTTCATCCCCAAGAAATTGACTACAACATTGACACACTGTTTGAATTAATTGACGCTTCAGGCTTAGAATTTCTTGGTTTTTCTAACCCCGATTTTTGGCAATTATCAAGACTTTTAGCCAAAGCACCAGAGTTAATGGCAAAAGCAAAAAATCTGAGCGATCGCCAACGCTACCGCCTGATAGAATTACTGGACCCTGAAGTTACCCATTACGAATTTTTCCTCTGTCGTCCCCCCATAAAAAAAACCAACTGGTCAGCAGATGAAACATTACTAGCAGCCATACCGGAACTGAACCCCTGCATGGATGGGTTCCCCAGTCAATGTGTATTTAATTACAATTACCAAATCGTTAACCTTTCGCTAGCGGAGTTAGAATTTCTGCAAAAATGTGATGGTCAAACCAAGGTAGCAGAAATTTTAGCCAAAGTGCAGCTGGGGTTAGATCAACTCAGAAATCTTGTGCAACTACAAATGATTTTGTTGACACCTAATTAACCTTTTTAGACAACTGCCCAAGAAACCTTCTACAATCCTTGTCAGAGATAGCCAAATGTTTCTGCCAGATTGTCCAACATTCCAGCCCAAATCAAGCTAAACTAAAGCGAACTAGAAACTCGCCCAACCAAAACTGCCGTCGCTAACACCCAACGAGAGGGTGTGGGAAGAGTCAAGCCGTCCATTCCCCCTACCCACGGACAACTAAAAACAAAGAAAAAAGAAGTTAATTGTTTTTTCCTAAAGTATTGTTACCTGATCGTGATATGATTCAGCTGACTGAATGTGCAGTCATCATAAGTTAGGTTGTACCGGTTTCAAGTATCGTGAGCTTGTCAGAAGATTCAATTGACCCCAATCCGACAACACAGCAGGATACTCAATCTGGTTCTGAGGACACAGAATCAGTCAACTTTTCCATGCAAGAGTTCTATCAACTCTACCAAGAGTTGCTGGTAACCACACTTGCTTTGACAGGGATAATTTTTATCTCTGTGTGGATTGCTTACTCTCTAAACATTGCCCTGAATTATTTGTTAGGGGCGTGTGCAGGTGTGCTTTACTTAAAGATGTTGGCAAAAGATGTTGAGCGTTTAGGTAGAGAGAAAAAAAGCCTGAGTAAAACTCGGTTAGCCTTATTAGTAGCGCTGATTTTGCTAGCATCGCAGTGGAATCAACTACAAATATTACCCATATTCTTGGGATTTCTCACCTACAAAGCCACACTCATCGTCTACATAATTAGGATGGCTTTTGTCTCTGACTAGTCAACGCTCCGACAACCTGAAAAAGCTAACCTAAGCTTTGCGTGAGGAATATCCACACCGCAAATTTGCTCCTCTTCTCCAGTTAACATTGGAGAAACGAATGATATAGAAAGAAAATGCTGAATTTTCTGAACGTCTACTCTTTTCCACTTGCCGAATTGGAAGTGGGTAAACATCTGTACTGGCAAATAGGTAACTTGAAGCTGCATGGTCAGGTGTTTCTCACCTCATGGTTTGTTATTGGTGTGCTAGTGCTAGTTTCCTTAGCCGCCAGCAGTAACATCAAAAGAATTCCCAGTGGGTTACAGAACCTGATGGAATACGCCCTGGAATTCATTCGGGATTTGGCTAAAAACCAAATTGGCGAAAAAGAATATCGCCCCTGGGTGCCTTTTGTTGGCACTTTGTTTTTGTTCATTTTTGTGTCAAATTGGTCAGGGGCGCTAGTACCATTTAAGCTGATTCATTTGCCAGAAGGTGAACTAACAGCACCTACAAGTGATATCAACACAACGGTTGCCCTAGCGTTGCTGACATCACTAGCGTATTTTTATGCTGGATTCAGTAAAAAGGGCTTGGGGTATTTTGGTAACTACGTACAGCCAGTGTCGTTCATGTTGCCATTCAAGATTATCGAAGACTTCACCAAGCCTCTTTCCCTAAGTTTCCGTTTATTCGGCAACATTTTGGCTGACGAACTTGTAGTAGGAGTGCTGGTATTACTAGTCCCCTTGTTTGTACCTTTGCCAGTAATGGCTTTGGGACTATTTACCAGCGCCATTCAGGCACTAATTTTTGCCACCTTAGCCGCGGCTTACATCGGTGAAGCGATGGAAGAACATCATGGCGAGGAGCATGGGGGGCATTAAACACCCTCAACAGTCATGAGTCATGAGCCATGACTCATTAGTTTTTCAACAATGAGCAACGGCAAATGGCAAATGGCAACTAACACACCACGACTTCTAGACCCACACAACTCAGTAAAATAAGGAAAGAATATCATGGATCCATTGGTTTCTGCTGCTTCCGTTTTAGCTGCTGCTTTAGCTGTTGGTTTGGCTGCAATCGGCCCTGGTATTGGTCAAGGTAACGCGGCGGGACAAGCTGTGGAAGGTATTGCACGTCAGCCAGAAGCTGAAGGTAAAATTCGCGGTACATTACTCCTAAGCTTGGCATTCATGGAAGCGTTAACCATCTACGGTCTAGTAGTTGCCCTAGTGCTACTGTTTGCTAACCCCTTCTCATAATCAGTGCTAAAACGCGAGTAATCGCGCCTGTACAAACAAGAGAATGCTGAGTGCTGAGTCACCGAAGTTTGCCCGGAGGAAATTTATGCCACTTGCTACACTTGGGAAAACTCAAGAGCGCAGTGGCTCCTCCTTGCAACTTTTCGCTGAGTGAGAAAAAAGTTAAGAGTTGGGCAATTAACTCATAACTTACAACTCATAACTCAGGACTCAGGACTAAAATATTAGATGGAAACTAGCAACCATGACACACTGGATCACCTTATTGGCCGTAGAAGAGGTTGCCAAGGAAGGGGGGCTGTTCGATCTAGATGCTACCCTGCCCTTAATGGCAATTCAGTTTCTAGTTTTAGCTCTGGTATTGAATGCAACACTGTACAAACCACTGGGCAACGCTATTGATGAACGGAACGATTATATCCGGAACAATCAACTAGAAGCACAGGAACGTTTGTCAAAAACACAGAAATTGGCAGAACAATATGAGCAGGAACTAGCAGACGCTAGACGACAAGCCCAAAAAATTATTGCTGATGCTCAAGCCGAGGCGCAAAAAATCGCTGCTGAGAAGATGGCAGCGGCGCAACGAGAAGCCCAGGCAGAAAAAGAAAAAGCTTCCAATGAAATTGAGCAACAAAAACAATCAGCATTGGCTTCATTAGAGCAACAGGTAGATTCCCTCAGTGGCCAAATACTAGAAAAGCTTTTAGGAGCAGATTTAGTAACTCGGCGCTAACGAAAATTTAAGTGGAATCATTAGGTGACATTGTGAAGACGCACTCGCTAAGTAACACCAAGTAACAGTTGTTGCAGGCGTGGGTCGTGTTAATCCTTGGCAGCGCAGTTGTGGATGAAAAATGATGGGGACTTTTTTACTGTTGATGGCGGAAGCCAGCGCCGTCGCAAGTGACTTGGCAGAAGAAGCCGGACATGGTGGTTTTAGTCTAAATACAAATATATTTGACACCAACCTGATCAACCTGTCCATTATTATTACTGTGCTGTTAGTTTTTGGGCGGAAAGTTCTGGGTAATACCCTGAAAACTCGCCGGGATACTATCGAAACAGCAATAAAGAATGCAGAGCAACGTGCGGCTCAAGCTGCACAGCAACTCAAAGAAGCACAGCAAAAGCTAGAACAAGCTACTGCAGAAGCGGAAAGAATCAAAACAGCAGCACAAGAAAATGCCCAAGCTGCACGCCAAGCTATCCTAGCTCAAGCGGCTGTAGATATTGAACGCTTGCAAGCAGCCGGTGCTGCTGACTTAAATGCAGACCTGGATAAAGCGATCGCAAAATTGCGGCAGAGTGTAGTTGCTCAGGCATTGCAAAAAGTGGAATTGGAACTGAAAAGCGGCATAGCCGCCGATGCTCAACAAATTTTAATTGAACGCAGCATCGCACAACTCGGAGGCGAGGTATGACAAGTAACATAGCAACAGCAGAAATAGCTGTGCCTTACGCACAAGCACTGTTGTCCCTCGCGCAATCAAAAAACTTGACAGAAGAGTTTGGCGAAGATGCACGGGTTCTGTTAGGCCTGCTGTCAGCAAATCAGGATCTACAGAACTTTATCGCCAACCCCTTTATTAAAGGTGAGGACAAAAAAGCCGTCATCAGACAAATATTGGCTGAAAGTGGTAACCCTTACCTACGCAATTTTTTGTTGTTGCTGGTAGATAAACGGCGCATCGTTTTTCTAGAACCGGTCTTACAACAATACCTAGCTTTGTTGCGCCAGCTGAATCAAACCGTATTAGCGGAAGTGACTTCAGCAGTTCCCCTTTCAGAAGCTCAACGTCAAGCTGTGGTGGAAAAAGTTCTCGCTATCACCAAAGCTCGCCTGGTGGAACTGGAAACTAAAATAGATGGCGAGTTAATTGGTGGTGTGGTGATTAAAGTCGGCTCCCAAGTAATTGATGCTAGTTTACGCGGTCAGTTGCGCCGCCTTTCCCTGCGCTTAACCAGTAATTCGTAACGGCAATCCTGCCAGAGTTTCCTTGCTGTGCTGATTCTAGGCAAGGTGACTTGGCAGACGACGAAATAATTGAAGAATCAGGGAAAACACCTTGCTGATTCCCTCATCTTCAGAGATTACCTCTTCCGTCTCGAAAGCAAAAAAAACATAGACACATGAGTATTTCCATTAGACCTGACGAAATCAGCAGCATTATTCAACAGCAAATCGAGCAATACGACCAAGAAGTCAAAGTTGCTAACGTTGGTACAGTTCTTCAAGTAGGTGACGGTATTGCCCGGATCTACGGTCTAGAAAAGGCTATGGCCGGGGAACTTGTAGAGTTTGAAGATGGTACAGTAGGCATTCTCCAAAACTTAGAAGAAGATAACGTGGGCGCTGTGCTCATGGGTCAAGGTCTAAATATTCAAGAAGGTAGCTCTGTTACCGCTACTGGTAGAATTGCCCAAGTTTCCGTTGGTGAAGCCTTAATTGGACGCGTGGTTGATGCCTTGGCTCGTCCCCTAGATGGTAAGGGAGAAATTAAAACCACCGACACTCGTTTGATTGAATCCCCAGCCCCCGGTATCATCGCTCGTCGCTCTGTACACGAACCGATGCAAACCGGTATTACAGCTATTGACTCCATGATTCCCATCGGTCGTGGTCAACGGGAATTGATCATTGGTGACCGTCAAACCGGCAAAACCGCCATTGCTATTGACACAATCATCAACCAAAAATCCGAAGATGTAATTTGTGTATACGTAGCCATCGGTCAAAAAGCATCCACCGTTGCTAACGTAGTCCAAACCTTACAAGAAAAAGGCGCTATGGACTACACCATAGTCGTCGCCGCTAACGCCAGTGACCCAGCTACACTACAATTCCTAGCTCCCTACACCGGAGCAACCATCGCTGAGTACTTCATGTACAAAGGCAAAGCTACCTTGGTGGTCTATGATGACCTTTCCAAGCAAGCCCAAGCTTATCGTCAAATGTCCTTGCTGCTACGTCGTCCACCCGGACGGGAAGCATATCCTGGAGATGTATTCTACATCCACTCCCGTTTGTTGGAACGCGCAGCTAAATTAAGTGATGAATTGGGTAAAGGTAGCATGACCGCCTTACCCATCATCGAAACCCAAGCAGGTGACGTTTCAGCTTACATCCCCACCAATGTAATTTCCATCACCGACGGTCAAATCTTCCTTTCTTCTGACCTGTTCAACTCCGGTATTCGTCCCGCAGTAAACCCCGGTATTTCGGTATCTCGCGTGGGTTCGGCCGCGCAAACCAAAGCCATGAAAAAAGTTGCCGGTAAGGTAAAACTAGAACTGGCACAATTTGACGACCTGCAAGCCTTCGCACAATTTGCTTCTGACTTAGATAAAGCCACTCAAGACCAATTGGCACGCGGTCAAAGATTACGCGAACTACTCAAGCAGCCACAAAATCAACCTCTGGCAGTGTATGAGCAAGTAGCAATCTTATATGCTGGTATTAACGGTTACTTAGATGACATAGCTGTAGAAAAAGTAACCAGCTTCACCAAAGGGCTGCGGGAATACTTAAAAACTGGCAAACCTGAATACACCGAGGCAGTACAAACCAAAAAAGTACTGGGTGAGGAAGAAGAAAAAGCTTTGAAGGAAGCACTCGTAGAATACAAAAAAACCTTCCAAGCAACAGCGTAATTAGTTATTAGTCATTAGTCATTAGTCATTGGAAAACACAAAATGGCTATTGACTGTTGACGTTTGACTACTGACTAGGCACCGAGAACTTAAGAATATGCCCAATCTCAAAGCAATACGCGATCGCATTCAGTCGGTCAAAAACACCAAAAAAATTACAGAAGCCATGCGCCTCGTGGCAGCTGCTAGGGTACGTCGCGCCCAAGAACAGGTAACTGCCACCCGTCCCTTTGCTGATCGCCTGGCACAAGTGCTGTATGGTTTGCAAACTCGTCTGCGGTTTGAAGATGTAGACTTACCACTACTCAAACAACGGGAACTTAAAACAGTTGGACTGTTAGTAATTGCCGGCGATAGAGGTTTGTGTGGCGGCTACAACACCAACGTTATCCGTCGTGCAGAAAATCGCGCCAAAGAATTACAAGCAGAAGGCGTAAATTACAAATACGTACTGGTAGGACGTAAAGCCATCCAGTATTTCCAACGTCGTGAACAACCCATTGACGGCACCTACACGGGCTTAGAGCAAATTCCCACCGCCGCAGAGGCTAACGAAATCGCCGATCAACTCCTTTCCCTGTTCCTTTCGGAAAGCGTAGATCGAATTGAGTTAATCTATACCAGATTCGTCTCCTTAGTTAGCTCACGTCCCGTAGTGCAAACTCTGCTGCCTTTAGATCCTCAAGGTCTAGAAGCAGCCGATGATGAAATTTTCCGCCTCACAACCCGTGGCGGTCAATTTGAAGTAGAACGGCAAAAAGTCACCACCACAGTCCGTCCTTTGCCCCGAGACATGATTTTTGAGCAGGACCCTGTGCAAATTCTTGATTCTTTACTACCCCTATATTTGAGTAATCAGCTATTGCGGGCATTACAAGAATCAGCCGCTAGTGAACTAGCAGCACGAATGACAGCTATGAACAACGCCAGTGACAACGCTGGTGAATTGATTAAAACTCTCTCCTTGTCGTACAACAAAGCCAGACAAGCCGCTATCACCCAAGAACTGCTAGAGGTTGTTGGTGGTGCTGAAGCACTCACTTAGAAAACTGCTCATCGCTTACTTATAAATAGCTAATTGCTAGTTGTTGGGAAATTAGCAATTGGCTATTTTTGATATTTGGCATTTTTAACAAGACCGACTGATATCCCCACCTATAAAAATGTTAAGTGGGGATATCAGTCGGGCAATAACGATTCTATCTCCCAACAATATCAACCGCTCTTTGGTTAGTGAGTGGGATACATCAGCAACTGCCAAATATTTTGTCTGGATACTTTACTAGAAAGCTTACCTCGTACTAATATATTCCCATCGAGGAGGTGATATTGAGTGCTACGGAAAGTCGTTCAAGTTCGTCTATATCCAAATCAAGAGCAACAAACACTATTGGCACGGACCTTTGGCTGTTCTCGCTGGTGGTGGAATTACGCTCTCAATAAGTCGATTGAGTCTTACAAAGAGACAGGTAAAGGACTAGGGCAACTAGCACTCAATGCACTACTACCAAAGCTCAAAAAAGAAAAAGATACACAATGGTTAGCTGACTGTTATAGCCAAGTTTTACAAGCTACAACACTCCATCTCACCACTGCATATAAAAACTTTTTTGATCAACGTGCTGGGTTTCCGAAATTCAAATCCAAGCATGGAAAACAGTCAATTCAGTATCCTCAGAATGTCAGGATTGTCGATGGTAATGTTAAACTTCCAGGGAATATCGGCATAGTCAAAGCCAAAATACATAGACCCATAGAAGGGAAAATTAAGACTGTCACCATTAGCAAAACTCCGTCAGGGAAATATTTAGCATCTATCTTGACTGAAGTAGAAGGTGAACACCCGACTGCGACAGAAGGAAAAATTTATGGTCTTGACTTAGGACTTAAACATTTTGCTGTTGTCACCGACGGTGAAAAGACTTCTAAATATGAAAATCCTCAACATATAGCCAAGCACGAGAAAAACCTCAAGCGCAAACAAAAGAAATTAGCACGTAAACAAAAAGGAAGTAATTCCAGAAACAAGTATGCTCAACTGGTTGCCAAAGTGTACGAACGGATTAGTAACTCTAGGCAAGATTTTCTACATAAACTGAGTCATAAGTTGGTCAGCGATAGTCAAGCTGTCATCGTGGAGAATCTTCATGTCAAAGGCATGGTTCGTAATCAAAATTTGGCCAAAGCAATATCTGATTGTGCATGGGGGATGTTCATTAACTTTTTAGCCTACAAGTTAGAGCGTCAGGGTGGGAAGTTGGTAGAAATTGAGAGGTTCTTCCCCAGTTCCCAGATCTGTTCTCATTGTTTCTATCAAGTGAGTAAAATGCCACTAGATGTCAGAGAGTGGACTTGTCCTCACTGTGGCACTCACCATGATAGCGACGGCAACGCAGCCCAAAACATCAGAACAGAGGGAATCAGGATACTGAAGGCGGATGGTTCAGCCGTCTCTGCTGTAGGAGGGGAGGTAAGACCAAAGATGGGGCGAAAGTCTCATTTGAGGCACTCCCCTGTGAGTACAGAAGCTCCAACTAAGCTGAAGCTATAGTTGGAGTAGTTCACATCTTTACTAGATAATGAAGTAAGGAGTAAGTTATTGGCATAGGTAAATTGATGATTAACATCTGCTGGTAATTGCCAGCTATAATTGTGATGCAAAATCGGATATGTCAAATTCAAAAAAAATTAGCGGTCTCAATTACCGCTACCAATATTGCACTTAAATTGCACTTAAAAACTGCCAATCGCTGATCACCGCGAACACTATGGAAAATGATGCGGCAACGCTCTACTGCCCCAATGAAGCTTGTCTGGCTGCCAACCCCTTGTATCACAAATTTTGCCAGCGATGCTCCACACCTCTACCCAGACGTTACCTCTGGGCTGTAGGAGATGGTCTGAGTGTGGGTAGCCCTGGAGATGTCTTAGCCGATCGCTATTTAGTAATTAGTCAATGTGTTGTTTTAGATAGAAAACCAGGATTATTACCTCAATCACCTGATATAGGTAATTTCAAGGGGATTAAACCATATCTCAGACTAATTGCTTATAGATTAAACGTACCACAGGTATATGGAATACTTCCTCTAACTCAGGGGGACTATCCGCGAGAAATATTACTTCTAGAACAGCCACCTTTGTCCACAGATAGTTCAGGACTACAAGTGCAGCTATGTAGTCAGTTAAATATTGCTTGGCGCAATGCTACATCAATGCGTCAACTTAATTGGCTATGGCAGATGGCTAATTTGTGGCAACCCTTGCAAACGGAAGGTGTGGCTATTAGCTTAATAGACCCTCATATAGTGCGCGTAGAAGGATCATTAGTCCGGTTGTTAGAATTACGTTCTGACACTCCCAAATCCCCAGACTTACCCGATTTAGGTAAATTTTGGCAAACATTGCAATTAGACTCCAAACCAGCCATAGCGGAATTTGTTCACCAAATCAGTAACTTGCTTATTGAAGGCAAAATTAATTCTCCAGAAGTCCTCATTGCAGTTTTAGATCAAGGACTGGCAACATTGGCACGCTCACAAACTACCAGTATTAAAATTGTCACGAAAACAGACACAGGTCCTAGTCGTCAACGTAATGAAGATGCTTGTTATCCCGCCAGTGGCACGGTTGTTAGCAAACCACCACAGGTCACTGAATGTTTAGCTATTGTCTGTGATGGCATTGGCGGGCACCAAGGAGGCAACGTCGCCTCTAATTTAGCTATTGAAACAATTCATCAGCAGGTACAAGAACTAACAATACTTCTTGATCAACACATAGAACCTGCACTCGTCCTGGCTGATTTAGATCGTGCAGTAGCAATTGCCAACGACAAAATTAGCCAACGCAACGACAACGAAAATCGTCAAGCCCGTCAACGTATGGGCACAACCGTAGTCATGGCATTGACTATTGCCCACCAAATGTACATTACTCACGTCGGAGATAGTCGCGCCTACTGGATTACACGGCAAGGCTGTTACCAAGTTACCCTTGATGATGATGTCGCCTCTCGTGAAGTCCGACTCGGCTATGCTATCTATCGTGAAGCCGTGCAACAAGGTGGTGCTGGATCTCTTGTACAAGCTTTAGGAATGAGTCCTAGTCACTCATTACATCCCAGTTCCCAAAGGTTTATCCTTGATGAAGATGCCATTTTTTTACTCACATCCGATGGATTAAGTGATTTTGACCGGATAGAAGATTATTGGGAAACAGAAATATTACCAATTCTGACCGGGGAAGATGATATAGTCCAAGTCGCTGATAAATTGGTGGAACTAGCTAATACCAAAAACGGACATGATAATGTCACGTTGGCTTTAATACACTATAAAATCGAATATTATGAACCAAAATCAACCATAACAGCAGTCATCCCCGATATTTCTGCTCTCATATCTGCAAATACTACAACCACAGCATTAACATCAACATTACTAGACGGTAACAATAACCAAAAAACGAAAGTCATGCCCGAAACTCGGCCCACCACAATCAATAAACTGCCTTTCCATTTAATAGTTCCCTTCTTGTTGGTGATCTTAGCTGGTTCAGGGGGATACTTAATGATGCAATGGCGAGAACAACCAACTGCCAGTAATCCAGTGCTAGAGCGATCACTGAAAGACCTCGCCCCTGGGTGGGTAATTAAAACGGAGCGGGAAATTACTGGTGAGAATCAAAAAACTTTGCCCATAAACCGTTTATTACAAGTAATTGACACGAAACCCAACCCTCAACAGAAATCTCAAGACTTATTAGTACACTTGCGACTTTGTACTGCAAAGACCACAAGTCCAGGAGATCAAAACTTCTGGGTAGAATTGTCTAAACTGGAAAAAGTTAAAGTTTCCGTCTTACCACCAAACCCAGAAAATCCTTGTCCCCCTATTTCCAACCCCACAAGGGTACCAAATCAACTGATAGATTCCAACCAAACTCAGTTAAACACTCGTTAAACTTCTAAAAATCTGAAATAATACAGGTAATAATTAAATAAAAAAATTACCAACAAGTAATTGTTATTCTTGTTGTTTCTCCTTACTTAGTTTAGTGAATCCATGCCATCCCTGAACTTGGCGATCGCCCGTCTCATCAACACTGGCACAAATAACTTCGCCATTTGGGTGGTCAAAGCTCCCTATCCCAGTGGTTATGTTTTACATGACTGTGTTTGGCCAGAGGAACTTACTCAAGTGTGGCAAGAATGGCAGCAAATGTTTGCTGGCCACAGTTGTCTATATATTTCTCCAGATTTAAAGCCCCAGTCAGTTCACCTACTTTCTATCAATTTAGCTTCATCTGCTACAGGACAGACAACTGGTTACAGTAGTCGTCTCATGCAATACTTAGGTATTCATCTCTGGCGCTGGATATTCAATGGGCCAATTCTTGGTAGCCTGGAACGTAGTCGGGGCATAGCTATGGGACAGTATACACGCTTGCGTTTTCGATTAGAAATTCGTGACCCGGATCTAATTGCCTTGCCTTGGGAAATTATGCAACGCGAACCGGGTCAATCGGCTATGTCCCTCTCGCCGGATTTGCTATTTAGTCGCACTACCAGTGAAGTTGAACCCCTACCTGATTTGCGAACCAATCAGGCTGTAAACATATTGTTGGTTTTAGGACATGATGAAAATCTGCAATTAGCAAAAGAAGCCGCTATCTTAGAAAAAATTATTGCCAGTAGCAATTCTCATGGGTCCGCACCCTGTACAGTAAAAACACTCCTGCAACCTACACCACAAGAATTGATTCAAGAGTTAGAAACCGCCGTATATAACGTTTTCTTTTACGCTGGTCATGGATTACCAGGGCCAGATGGAGGATTATTCTTTTTGCGTCCGGCGATGACTCTTAATGGTATAGAATTAGCACAGGTATTAACCCGGAATGGTCTCAAATTAGCAGTTTTTAACGCTTGTTGGGGGGCACAACCCGCCGCTATTAATCACCAAGCCGTTCCCGCCAGCAGTTTGGCAGAAGTGTTAATCCGTCATGGTGTACCTGCGGTTTTGGCAATGCGTGATCAAATTGCAGACCACGAAAGCCACAGTTTTATTCAAGCTTTTACCAAAGCTTTGCGAGGGCGCAAGTCAATTGATGAAGCAGTTGCAGAAGCTAGACAAGAACTCTTAACAATATATAAATTTAATCAAATTGCCTGGACTTTACCTGTTCTTTATCTACATCCAGATTTTGACGGTGAACTGATTAAAAGTTTTGATGAAGGAATTACGGAATTACCAAATACTATCATCCCCAACTTCGACTACCAGGCTCCCAGAGCTTGTTTGCGATCGCTTTCATCAGGAGAACAAACTTGGCTACTACAACCTGGAGTCACCCGCATCGGCCGTACAAAAGACAATGATATTGTCATACCAGAACCTTCTGTTTCTAAACGTCACGCCGAAATTCTCTGCCGCATTACCGTAACTGGTAAAACCGCTATCAGAACTTATTATCTGCAAGATTGTTCTACCTACGGTACAACTTGGTGCTTAGGCGCTAATGGGTGGCAACAAATTCTCCGCGGGGAAGTGATCCTACAATCGGGAATGCAATTAAAGTTTGGCAGTTCTCGAGGTAAGATTTGGCAGTTCATTATTGAAGACACTTAGTCATTGGGTACACAAAAGGTCAAGACAACTTTTTTTGTATTTTTGTCAATCATTAATTACTCCTAAGAAAGTGAGTAAATTTAATACTAAGAGTTAAAATAACTTATTTTCTAATTTCGATAAAGTTAAGTATTTTTTCGATAAGACTAGGTGTTTTGCGGAAATATAATTGGCGCAGTTGTATCTGTCAATATTGGTAAATAATTCACCAGGAAGCAACAAATGAATAATGACATTAACGGCTCAGATAGTTTTTTCACCTTAAAATCTCAGATAGAATTAGAATTGTTAGAGACTTTACTCAAACCAGAGGATGGCACCTATCCTTGGAATCCCGCTAGTGTTGAATCTGAAGCTTATTTTAGTGAATTAGAACGAAAGTTTGCCAAGGAGGATTGGTTAGACGAGGTAATAACTGCAAAATCCCCAGAGTTTTATGAAAAATTAGATAGCCTTTGGTCTCAAGCAGTAAGTAACTCAAATTGCAAAATCGATCCAAATCTATCAGGTGTCGAGCGTTTGCAACTATCTTTAAATTCAGCTTTTGGGCACACTGTACCCCAAAACTGGCTCAACGCCATGGCTAAAAAAGCCAGTGAGATTTTTGGCAAACAAAAGTCCATGAGCGAGCAATTAGCGCAGTGTGTTCAATCTGTATTGCCTGCTTGGGATATAGATGATCTGTTTGTTTTGACGCGTCCCTTTGCCCATGCTATGCGTAGTAGCGAACCCCAAGATGTCACCTCGATTATGAATAAAGTTAAAAATCTAGATTGGGTAACACTATCAGAAGTTGAGCAAGCAAAGATTAGTGTAGCAATAGCTGACTATGCTTTCAGGCAATTAAACAGCTTTTACTCCCAAGACTGACCAGAATGTTTCACCTTTGCTGCCATCCCAAGCTTAAGCTTGTTTAAAATTACAAAGCCTTTGCTTTGGCGAGCATAGTATAACCATAGATTGCTTTCCAGATCACTTTCATCTATCGCCAGATAGAGAACAAAATTTCCATCCCTTAAATAGTGTCCCTTGAGATTTTGGTAAAATTTAAAACAGCTTTGCAACAAAGTATAAAAAGTATAAATATATGTAGAGACGCTTGTTTAACGTCTCTACGAGAATTTTCACATGATCCAAAATCCGATTCATACCTCAAATCAGCAACATCCCTTATTTAGGGGCGATAAACCGGGTAGCAAAATTTTGCGATCGCGTTGGTGACAATACCCGTGCTTTGAGGATTGCTGCCATCAAGAAGGCATAAGATACAACACCAACTACAACTAACAGTAAAGCATTAATAGATCCTATAGCATTCCATAAAGCGTGCAACGCCGAAGCACTCAGATAACCAATCGAGAGAATCTGCCAACTCATCCGAGGCTTGAGCACAGCCAACCCGATAAAATACCCCAAATAGCCACTGTAAGCCATATGTCCAGCTACAGATCCTAAAATGCGTGGAATGAGCAATTGAAACCCTGCCAATTGACCAGCAGCCCCTATCCCCACCTGTTGAGTAATTTGTGGCACATATTGTCCCAAAGTTTCCAACAAAGTAAAGCCTATAGCTGAAGCCGTGCCCAAAAGAATACCATCCAAAGGCTCCCAAATGCCGATGCGTTCCCGCCAAGGAGAAGTTAAACTGCGACCGATGAAATATGCGCCGATTAAAGGTAACGCCTTGAGTAATTCCTCCATCAACCCTGCACCAAAGAACATTCTTACCAGCAATTCTGTGAACGTAGTAGGTTCGTTAGGTGCAGGTAAATTACCGGGTAAAATCACCCGAAATAGGAAGATAAGAAAATTCAACAAAGGACTGAGCAAAATCAAGGTTGTACTCAATGCTGTTCCCACTAGCACCCACCAAGGTTTCTCTTTACCGCAAAGTTGGTAAACAAAATAGTAAGCAGCTGATGCTATGTAAGTTGCCACTATCACTTGATTTGCTTGGGGGTGACCGACTGTGGCAAACATTAACACTACAAATATCACAGTCAGTATTCCTGGTATTAGGTAAGCTTTACGAGTTAAATCCTTACCAGTAGAAATAATCGGAAACAGTTGGGTAAAACTCACTGAATCCGGCTGTTTTAAATGAGTATGACCATTATTTTTAGAAGCTGATGGTAGCGGTTTGATTTGTTTTGTCGCCACTGTGGGCTGAGAAATTAAGTCATACTCAAAAATAAATTGCGGCCCATCAGAACCCATAGAAATGCGATCGCCTGCATGCAATTCCTGACATTCAGTCAAGCATTTTCCATTTAAAAAAGTGCCATTGGCGCTATTTAAATCACAAACTATCCAGGTAAATTGGCCATCCTTCGATGAGGAGAGGGGACGAACCACAGCATGACGGCGAGATACCATGCGATATTTCATAGCATCCAAGACAACTTGGCAAGTGGGGTCGCGTCCAATTACTACCTCCTTACTAGTTAGCAGCGAGTACCGAGATTCTGAGCCAAAAGATGCTGCATTACCAGACACTAGCCGCAGGAATGCATTATGTCTTGTGTTTTTGCCTGTCATCGAGTTAGAGTTTCTTTACAAACAAATTCATCAAAAATACTCTGGCATTAGGACTTAACCTGAGCCACACCAACAGCAGCATTGCTAAATACACTATAGCTTTACTTACAGCCAACAAATTTAAAATTTGCTCATTCAGAATTTAATAAACTTACCTAACTTAAGAGTGACAAGTATTCTAGATAGCAAAAAAAATCTTCTGCTTTACCAATCACTCATATTAGTTAGAGTCTATAGTCTGATATTTCTGACAAGTCACAGCAAAATCAAGACACTCTAATTAATTAAATAACAGTAGTATATGCCACATTTACTTCAATTGAACATCTGTACAATTACTTTTTACTGCTGACGATTTTCTAATTCTATATAAACTTTTGTGGAGATACAGCATTAGAAATATTCTAGTTGATGAGTTAATCAATTGGATGCTGTACTTGCAGAAACATTGATTCTTTATCTGAAGGTAGTCAACTCTGGATGTTCAACCTTTGTTCCCAATACTTGCAAAAATTCTGCTAACCACCGGGGATGAGCTGGCCAAGCCGGATCTGTCACCAAGTTACCATCAACTATTGCTTCATCAACAGAAATATTTACGTACACACCGCCAGCAGTACGAATGTCTGGGCTACAAGCATGGTAACTAGTACAGACCTTACCTTGCAAGACATCAGCCGCGGCCAATATTTGTAAACCCTGGCAAATGGCAGCAATAGGCTTATTACCTTGGGCAAAATAACGAGTTATTTCTAACACTCGTTCATTCAAGCGGATATATTCTGGCGCTCGTCCTCCAGGAATCACTAAAGCATCATAGGTTGCAACTTCTACTTCTACAAATGTGGCATTTAACGTAAAGTTATGACCAGGTTTTTAACTGTAAGTCTGGTCACCTTCAAAATCATGAACTGCTGTTCGCACTTGGTCACCAGCTTTCTTGTTTGGGCAAACAGCATCAACAGTGTGTCCCACCATTTGCAAAGCCTGGAAAGGAACCATCACTTCCTAGTCTTCTACATAGTCGCCAACAAGCATCAAAATTTTTTTCGCAGCCATGTTTTGATGTCCTCACATATTGCTTAAATTGTAACTTCGGTAACATTCTTTAGTTTTTTGCTAACCAATAAAATATAATCATGCCAGGAGATGAAATTCTGCTATTGCCCTAGAAAAGTTTTTATTTTCATGTCCTGGACTGCTGAGTTTGATCAAAGCAAAACGTTGTAGGGGAGTTAAAGCAGCCCACTGTTGCAACGTCAGGGTAAAATCCATTTCTTGAGCTTTTTCCTGGACACTAGCTGGCACACTTCCAGAATCCATCCATAAAGGAGCAGGTTCGATGGGTAGTTTTGCAGCTGGGCTACCCGTGCGTTCAAAAATTAGCTGCTGGACATAGTCTTGGTAAGCTTGAATTTCCGTTACCGTCCTACAAGGTAATTCTACTAAAGCTGAACGCTCATCTTGACTCATTTGATGCCAACCAGATAATTTCAACTTAATACCACATGTATCTAACTTGTGGCGCACCTGCATAGGTATACAGCGTAGGGAATCTACAAAATCTGCTTCAAATGCAAAAAAATATGTCATAAAATAAGTTCAATACAAGCTGATGGAAGATTTGGGTCTAACGCTGTAATTAATGTCTGATATTACTGCTACGAATAATCCAATAACTAATGGATAAAGCTAAGACTGCAACTCCTAAACCAATGACATCAACACCATTTGTTTTTCCTAAATCAAGAATAATAATTTTACGCCCTACTGCAATTAAAGCAGTAACAATGACTAACTCAACTTGAACAACGTGTTTTCTCAGATAGGCAGTGATATTTTCTAATATTTCCAAAGCAATTAAAACATTTAAAAATAAGCCAAAAATCGTAAATAATGTTTGATTGAACCTTAAATAAGGACTAGTAAATAGTTCATTAATGAGGTAAAATATTAAATCAAATATAGCAACTATAACTACAATTACCATTGCTACTGACAACAGCTTAGACACAAGCACCTCAAAATTTTCTATGAGGTGCATAAAACCTTCGTCCTTAGCAAATTTGCCGATTTTTCTGAGTAGATGTTTCATTTACTATAATTATCAGAAGATGGAAACTATATCAATTCTTGGGTATTAGCTATTAATATAAACAGGTAATCACCAGTATATAATAAGCGTGGTGGCAAATCATCCAAAAATAATTGCCATATAGACATCAAACCATACACAGTGGCTAACAGCGTAGAACTTTGACATCGTTCCCACCCTATAGAGAAATAGGGATGCCAAGAATTACTCTACTTGGTTGTCTTGGTTTTTCCCGTTGGACTTACGCTCACCGCATCAGATTGAGGGGCTTTCGTGACTTAACATCGCTCCCAAAGCTCTGGTCGCTAAATGTTAAATTTCAAAATCAGATGTCATATTTTAATATATGGAGGCCATCTAAAAATAATTGTCGTCAAAAAAATACCCACCACCAAGTCAAAGTACAGACAATAGGAGCGGAGGGGTTAAAAAAGGTTTAAACCACTTCTCAGGATTTGGGCAAACAAAGAGCTAGAATGTTGTGTAACAAACTTAGTTTCTCAGTCATGCCCAACATAAATAATCGTTTTTAAGCTTTATTTAAAGTTATACCGAAATAGAAATGGTACCTGCTCCATTAACAGTGGCACTTTCAGACTGTTTTGACTCTAGTAAAGGTAAAAACTTACGAATTAGTCCAATGGTGACACCAGGAAGTTCTAGTTGGGGAGTCAAGCCTACATCCTCGAGATGACAGAAAATCCGAACTGCTTGTGGGTTCATTTCCGCCAAGCGTCCACCGACATCTGGCCCGGTATATTCTGATTTTTGTCCCCAGATGATTGCAGTGGGCACAGTCAGCCGAGTAATATATTGGGATAAATCAAAAGCTAAATCTCCACGAACAAAAGCCAAAGCTGCGTACTCTGCATTAAACTGTTGAGCAGATTGTTGATAAGCCTGGACAATTTCAGGATAAACCCGTGAAGCACGAGCAAATTGGCGTTGTTCCAAGAAACTGCGAATTCCAAAACCGCTAGCAACTCCAGACAAATATAATAAGCGGTCAAAAACGGGGACTTTAACTACCTGAGCGGCCATGCTACGACTGTAATCTTGTCCAAATTCTGCCAAGCCTGCTGGCGTGGTTAAAATTAAAGACTTAAACAAATCTGGACGCTCAATGGCGGCGCAAATAGCAAAAGCGGCTGTTAACCCAGAAGCAATGGCAGTTATGGGGAAATTGCAGGTTTTTTCTACAAATTCAATGATGTTGCGAATATAATCCTCAATTCGATAATTACGGGCTGGATGGTCAGACCTTCCCCAACCAATTAAATCTGGTGCAATAATGTGGTAGTCTACGGCAAACGCTGGATAAACTTTAGACCACTCGTAAGCAGAAGACCCACCACCAAAAGCGTGTAGGAATACTAAAGTGCCATTGCCTTGGGCACTGCCATCGGCGCAATTGCTTGATGCTTCAATAGTCAAATTAGACCACGGTTTCCCAACAGGAGCGTAATAAACCACTCTGCCTAATGTGGTCATGACACATTTCTCACCAAACCCTGGGGGTAAAAACATAAAATTTTACCTCATGATGCTTTATTATTTCCATCGTGGTTACTCCATCTAGTAATTAGCATCATTCTCTAGGTGCATATTAGGTAGTGTGAAGTACCCCATACGGATATTAGATACTCTTGCAAAGGAGGGAGGGAAAGCCCGTTGAGTATTGATAGTTTGGAACGGTGACCCTTAAAGAATAAAGTTCAAATTTACTTACTCTCAAAGGTGTTGAGAGAGAAAACTAAAAATGAATGTTGTCAATTCCGAGCATCGTCAAGTAATTATTATCGGTGCTGGTTCAGCAGGATTAACAGGTGCTATTTATGCTGCAAGGGCTAACCTCAACCCACTGGTAATTAGGGGGCCAGAACCGGGGGGTCAACTAGCCACAACCACAGAGGTGGAAAATTATCCGGGTTTTGTCAATGGAATTCTTGGCCCTGAATTGATGCAGCATTTTGAAGCACAAGCATCTCGCTTTGGTGCAGAGTTGCGTTATGGCATGATTACATCTGTAGATTTTTCACAACGACCATTTCAGCTCTTCTTTGATCATGAAAAGACCTTGCTCGCTGATGCTGTGATTGTTGCTACTGGTGCTAGTCCTAACTACCTGGGATTAGATAACGAAAAAAGGCTATTGGGTCATGGTGTGTCATCCTGTGCTACCTGTGATGCAGCTTTTTTTCGAGGACGGGAAGTTGCAATTGTCGGAGGTGGGGATACAGCAATAGAAGATGCGATTTTCTTAACGCGGTTTTGTGCCAAAGTTTATGTCATTCACCGACGGGACAGATTGCGTGCTGCCAAAATTTTACAGGCGCGTGCTTTTGCCAAAGAAAAGATCGGCTTTATTTGGAATACATTGGTGGAAGATATTTTAGGAGAAAACGAAGTAGAGGCAGTACTCCTGAAAAATATAGAAACTCAAGAGATATATACGCTACCCATAGCAGGTTTATTTGTGGCTATCGGTTATCGGCCAAATACAAAAATTTTCCAGGGATGGCTGGATATGGACAGTAAAGGATATATTCGTACTCTTTGTGGTTCAACACATACAAATATTCCTGGTGTGTTTGCTAGTGGTGATGCTCAAGACTATGTGTATAGACAAGCCGCCACTGCTGTAGGAACTGGCTGTATGGCGGCTATTGACGCTGAACGTTGGTTGGAGTCTCAACATCAGGTTTCAGTTTCCCGGGGGGATAAATGGGGTAAATTAGCTGACTCTCAAGAGTAAGGGCCGGAATGACCCAGATGGAAGAAGAAACCTAGGGCATAACAGAGTGATAGGAGGTTTGCAAAACACCTTCTTTTTCTATCAACTCTGGATTGAATGGGGTTAGCTGTACAGCGCAAGCTTTTAATTCTGGTTGCAGAGAATCAGGACAACACTCGCCGTGGGTAAGGCTATTAGCTTCAGCATGATCTGCCCATAAAGCACCCCAATGCATAGGAATAAATACTGTACCGGGTGCGATGGCTTGAGTAATTTTAGCAGGAAAGAAAGCTTGACCACGACGCGATCGCACCTTCACCAACTGATGGTCACCAATACCCAAAGCCCCAGCATCTCGGGGATTAATTTCCATAAAAGGTTCCGGGTGCATAGTGCGTAACTTTTCAATTCGCCCGGTGCGAGTTTGGGTGTGCCAATGTCCGTAAAGTCGCCCAGTAGTCAAAACAAAGGGATAATCAGGATCAGGAGGTTCAGCCAAACCCCGAGAAAAGTAAGCTCCAAATCGCGCTCGTCCGTCTGGAGTGTGGAAGCGTAAATCAGTGTAAAGGCGCTGAGAAGAAAAATTAGACTTTCCAGACCTCACCTGAGGATAAGGCCATTGAGTAGGGCCTTGGATTTGTAATTGTTCGTGACTCATACCAGTCATATCACAAGGGCGATGGCCTGTTAACTTCACAAACTCCGCATAAACTTGAGAAGAATTACTAAAAGTAAATTGTTTCTCAAAACCCAACCTGCAACCAACCTCAGCAAAAATTTCCCAATCCGCCCTTGCTTCCTGGGGAGGTTGACGAAAAGCACGACACAAACTCACTCTTCTTTCCGAATTAGTCATCACCCCAGTTTTCTCACCCCACTGAGCCGCAGGAAGAACAACGTGAGCATAAGCAGAAGTTTCCGTAGGGAAATAAGCATCTTGGTAAATTGTGAAAGGCGATCGCATTAAAGCCTTCTTGGTTCTTTCCAAATCTGGCATACTCACAGCCGGATTAGTAGCCGCAATCCACAGCAAACCCACAGAACCATTTTCCAAACCAGTAATCATATCCCCAGCAGTAAGACCAGGATAGGGAGAAATCTGACCAGGTTTTAGTTTCCAAAAATCCTCAATTTCAGCTCGGTGTTGGGGATTTTTCACCGAGCGATAACCAGGTAATAAATGAGCCAAACCCCCGGCTTCCCTTCCACCCATTGCATTCGGCTGACCCGTGAGAGAAAAAGGCCCATTTCCTGGTTTACCAATTTGTCCAGTCATCAAATGTAAATTAATGATTGTTCTGACCTTAGCTGTACCCTCAGTTGATTGATTAACACCCATTGACCACAAAGAAAGCACACGTTCAGATTCACCCCAATATTTAGCTGCGGTTTCTAAATCTTCAACGCTAATACCACATTGACGAGCCGCAACGTCCGGAGGGTAATGACGAATGACCTCAGCATACTCTGAAAAATTGCTAGTGCAATCATCAATAAAACCGACATCAATATACTGCCAACGCATCAACAAATGAGCGATACCATTCATCAAATCAATATCAGTCCCCGGACGAATAGCCAAATGTAAATCAGCAGCCTCCGCAGTAGGTGTGCGCCGAGGATCTACAACAATCATTTTCACGTGGGAATTTTTCTTATGATATTTTGCTAACCTATTAAAAATGATGGGGTGACATTCCGCAGCATTACTACCAATTAAGAATGCACAATCAGTTAATTCCAAATCTTCATAACAGCAAGGAGGTCCATCCGAGCCAAAACTTTGCACATATCCAGACACGGCGCTAGACATACACAAGCGGGAATTAGCATCAAAATTATTACAACCCAAACAACCCTTCAGCAGTTTTTGGGCTACATAGTAATCTTCAGTGAGAAACTGACCAGAACCATACATACAAATGGCATCAGCGCCTTGGATGCTGCGTACCAATTGAATACGTTGAGTAATTTTCTCCAAAGCTTCATCCCAACTCACCCGACGAAACTCTTGCTCTAAAGAATCTCGCATCATTGGGTAATGTAATCTATTTTTATCTAAAGATTCCGCAACAGTGGCACCCTTAACACAAACCATCCCCTGACTCGATGGATGAGCTTTATCACCCCGTACCCGCCAAATAGGATTTCCTTGATTATCTTGATTAGTTGCTTTTGCCACTTGCGCTGGCGGGGAAACTTCCAGTCCACAGCCCACACCACAATAAGGACAAAGAGTTTTAGTAAATGCACTCATAGTTATTTAATAGAGACTAGAGATTAGTATTAGGAAGCAGTTAAGAAAGAAACTAACTTCCCAATGACCAATGACCAATGACTAATCAATCTTCAGGATGAGCGTAACGACTAAACAAGAAATCTAAAGCATAGTTTCGCAAATCATAGTATTGTGGGTCTTCCATAATCAGACGACGGTTGCGGGGACGGGAGAAGGGAATATTAACGATTTCGCCAATTTTAGCTGCGGGACCATTAGTCATCATTACCAGTCGGTCTGCCAAAAATAGCGCCTCATCAATGTCATGAGTAATCATCAAAACAGTGACTTGATGTTCTTGCCAAATTTGCACTAATTCTTCTTGTAATTCTTCCTTAGTAATAGCATCTAAAGCGCCAAAAGGTTCATCAAGAATTAACATTTGTGGACGAATAGAGAGGGCGCGGGCGATGGCTACTCGTTGTTTCATTCCCCCAGAAATTTGTTTTGGTTTTTTCTCAGCCGCTTCTGTTAATCCCACCATTGCTAAATGTTCTTTAACAATGGCTCGTTTTTCGGCTGTGGTTTTTGTAGGAAATACACAATCGACAGCTAGATAAACATTATCAAACACGCTCAACCAAGGCAGCAAACAGTAATTTTGAAATACCATCATTCTGTCAGGTCCAGGTCCAGTTACTGGTTGATCTTGTAGTAGCACTACACCATCCGTAGGAGTGTTAAACCCAGACACCATATTTAAAAGAGTTGATTTACCGCACCCAGAGTGACCAATTAAGCAAATAAATTCACCTTCACTCACTTTCAGGTCAACACCATCAATTACAGTGTAGGGACCCTGAGGAGTTGGGTAAATTTTACTGACACCATCAATTACTAAAAAGTTATCTGCTTTCGAGTTGGGTAATTTATTGATTTGAGTATTTGTGTTAATTAGTTGCATAGTATAGTTCAAGTTTGGGTAATAATTAATTTGACGATGAAAAGGAAGTTTTTGTTAAACGAACCGCAGAGATACAGAGAGCACTGAGAAGTGAAGAAAGAGGCTTTTGTAATTGTTTACAAGTCTGCTTTTGCGTCTTTCCGACTGGGCGTGAGATATCAGTGAATTAATATCTCGGCAATGCGAAGTTCTCGTTTAATTTCTAAACTATTGAGATATTCTATTGGCTCGGAAGGGTTAAAAATTTTGCCATCGAACAAATGAATAGGGTCATCCCAACCAATATCTAGTAAGCCTAAATCTCTTGCCGCCGCACCAAATAAATCTGTACGACACACTCTTTCAATGATTTGTAGCCAATTTTTAGGAAATGCTACTAAGTCCCAACGCGCTAGTTGAGTCGCCATCCATAAAACTTCTGTCCGGTTGGGATAGTTGGTTTTATTCAGATAAAATTGGTTGTATGTGGTCATTTCTTCCGCTTTTGTACCGTTACCGCGCTCATAAGGACCGATGAAACCAGGACGCACATATACTGGATTGACATTTAGATATTCGGGAAGGCAAATTAAATTAAGAATTTCTTCCCGGTTGCGGAGTTCATCACAGTATCGACAAGCTTCTAACAATGCCTTAATCAAAGCTTGATAAGTGTTGGGGTACTGGTGTGCCCAATCTTCCCTTACTCCTAAAACTTTTTTCGGCTGTCCTGACCAAATTTCTAAAGCCGTCGCCGCCACAAAGCCTAAGTTTTTATGCACAGACATATAATTCCAAGGTTCACCCGCACAGTAACCATCAATATTACCGGCTTTGAGTTGGTTCACCATTTCTGTCGGTGGAATGATGCTTAAGCTAACATCGTTATCAGGATTTATCCCCCCGGCCGCCAGCCAGTAACGCAGAATTAAGTTCTGCATTGATGTGGGATGTACCACTCCCAAGGTAATGATTTGATCAGGAGCACCGTTGATTACTGCTTTGAGATCAGCAGGGTTTCTCACTCCTTGAGTGTATAACTTTTTGCTGAGGATGATAGCATTAGCATTGCGGGAAAGATTTAAAGCATTAACTATGCAAATAGGTGTTTTACCACCAGCGCCTAAAGTCATAGCTAAAGGCATTCCCGCCAGCATTTGGGCAGCATCCAATTTACCAGTAGCAACATTTTTAGCAATTTCGTTCCAGTTAGAAGCGCGAGTAAGGGTCACCTTTTCTAAGCCATATTTGGCAAAGAAACCTTTTTCATAGGCAATAATTAACGGTGCAGCATCAGTTAAAGGCATAAAGCCAAGATCTAAATTCACCTTTTCCAAGCGCCGGTCAGATATGCCCACTGAGACAGGGATTTGTTGTGCCTTGCGTTTTTTGGCTTCCTTTTGTTGGTTGAGAAAATAAATGATTTCGTTCCGCAAATGATAATAGTTGGGATGTTTGACCACTTCTAAACGTTCGCGGGGACGCGGAATTGGTACTTGAAGAATTTGCCCAATATGTGCTTCTGGACCATTGGTGAGCATAACCACGCGATCGCTCAACAAAAGCGCTTCGTCCACATCATGTGTCACCATCACACAAGTAACGTTATGTTCGTTACAAATTTTCATTAATTGTGCTTGCAAACCTCCCCTTGTCAACGCATCCAGCGCCCCAAAGGGTTCATCTAGCAGCAACAATTTAGGACGAGTGGCTAAAGCCCGGGCGATGGCTACTCGTTGTTTCATCCCCCCAGATAATTCATGAGGACGTTTATTCACCGCTAGCCGCAGTCCCACCATGTCAATATGTTCTTCCACAATGCTCCGGCGTTGAGCTTGTGCTTGATTGTGATACACTTGGTCCACAGCCAGGGCAATATTTTCCCTAACTGTTAACCAAGGCAGCAATGAGTAGTTTTGAAACACCACCATTCTATCCGGACTAGGATCTCTAATTTCTCGCCCTTCTAAGGTCACACCCCCAATACTGGCTTTATCTAAACCTGCAATAATGTTTAGCAGGGTGGATTTGCCACAGCCTGAATGTCCAATTAAAGAAATAAATTCTCCTTGTTTAATCTTTAATTGAATATTTTTGAGAGCAATATACTTGCCACCACTGGGTAAATCAAAAACACGGTCAATATGATCAATTTCAACAAAAGTAGTCATATTTAATTCGTAATTCGTAATTTTTAATTCCTATTGGGGAGAAGTCTTCTTGGCAGTTTATTTACAGTTATAAATTTCTACCTTTGTTCTGCTACAACTTTGCTAGCGATGAAAGTAACTATTTTATCTAGCAGCAAGCCAACCAAACCGACATATATTAAAGCGATGATAATTTCACTTAAATTTGTGTCTGTAGTAGTGTTGTAAGCATTCCAAATAAATGAACCAATACCGACACCACCAACTAACATTTCTGCGGCAACAATCGCTAACCAAGATAACCCAATGCCAATTCTTAACCCGGTAAATATGTACGGAATTGTCGAGGGAAAGACAATTTTGATAAAATATTTTGCCCCTCTTAAACGTAACACCCTAGCTACGTTTACATAGTCTTGGGGAATTTGTTGTACACCAACTGTGGTGTTGATAATAATCGGCCAAATAGAAGTAATAAAAATCACAAAAATAGCCGAAGGATTAGCTTGTTGAAATGCTGCTAGTGAAATTGGCAGCCATGCCAGGGGCGGTACAGTACGCAACACCTGAAAAATAGGGTCAACAGCATTATATAAAAAGCGATTAGCACCCACTATAATGCCGATAATAATACCAACAATAGCGGCTAAAGAAAATCCGATACCAACCCGTTCTAAGCTACTGATGATTTGCCAACCTAGACCTTTATCTGTTTCGCCATTATCAAAAAATGGATGAATGATAAACGGGTCAAAAGTGTCATTTAAGGTTTTGATTGGTCCAGGTAGTTCAAAACTAGGTATCAAAACCAATGATTCCCAAATTACTAGAAAAACACCTAATGCAACTAATGGCGGTAACACTTTTTCTCTAATTAATTTACTAATAGCCTGCTGCGACTTTTTGCTGTTCCAGCGACTCCCCATAATAGCTGCCATTTTTTTGCCTCACCCTTTGATTTAGTTAACTAAAAAACAATTCACTATTTAGTACAGATTAAACTTTCTTGATTTTCAAACTATTCAAATATTCTTGTGGCTTTTCTGGATCAAACTTAACACCATCAAAGAAAGTCTCAATCCCACGAGAAGTATTGCTAGGAATTTCATAATCAGGCACATTCACTGCTTTAGCTGCTTGTTTCCACAAGTCTTCTTTATTCACCTCGTTAACAATTTCCTGGATTTTTAGATCCTTGGGCAAATAGCCCCAACGAATATTTTCGGTTAAGAACCAAATATCATGACTCTGATAAGGATATGAAGCATTATCTGCCCAGAATTTCATCCGATATGCAAAGTTTTCTTTTTTGCGTCCGTCGCCATAATCAATATTGCCTTTGAACCTATCAAGAATATCGGCAACTGCAACGTTAAAGTATTTACGTCCTGAGCAGATTTTACACATTTCTTCAGTATTCTCTAATTTGTCGCACCATTGTTGTGCTTCAATAATTGCCATTAACAGTGCCTGTGCAGCGTTGGGATTTTGGTTAACCCAATCTTGCCGCATAGCAAAGGCTTTTTCTGGATGATTATTCCACAATTCACCTGTAACTAAGGCCGAATAACCAATTTCTTGGTTTACCAATTGTGCGTTCCAAGGTTCTCCCACGCAGAAAGAATCAATAGTGTTAACTTTCATATTGGCTACCATTTGTGGTGGTGGTACAGGGGATAGAACTACATCTTGGTCAGGATTGATACCACCAGCAGCTAACCAGTAGCGCATCCATAAATCGTGTGTCCCACCAGGAAAGGTCATACCAAATTTCAAAGGCTTTTGGTCGCTTTTGGCTTTAGATGCTGCTGCTTTCAAAGCTTTGCTGTCTAACTGCACATTAAACTCTTTAAACTTATTAGCAAGAGAAATACCCTGACCATTGACATTTAATCGTGCCAAAATATACATTGGTACAATTTTGCTGATGGTCATTAAGTAGGGCATGGGAGTCAGGATGTGTGCGCCATCAATTCCACCACCGCTTGAACCAATTGCCAAGTTGTCACGGGTCACAGGCCAGGATGTTTGCTTGATGACATCGACATTAGTCATGCCGTACTTAGCAAAAAAGCCTTTTTCTTTAGCGATAATTAACGGAGCAGCATCAGTTAAGGCGATAAATCCTAACTTCGCTTTGCTGGTTTCTACTGCTGGTGCGTTAGCGGAAACTTCAGTAGCAGGGTTTGTGGTTGCTGATGGAGAGTTATTAGAACAACCATGAGCCAAGATAGAAACTGCTGCTGCTGCACCTGCGGTGAAAAGAAATTGTCTTCTGGGAAAGTTTGCCATTTGCTTAGTTTTGAAGAATAAGGAATGAGGAAATATTGAAATATTAATTATGGGGTTTTGCACCAAAGTGATGAACAAGTAAATCTCGCAATACAGGCTGTAAATCTTCGCAGGGTATACCTTTGTGTAGGCGGCTTCCCAGATGTGGATCTTTGCCAACTTTGCCACCCATATAGATGTCTACCCCTTCTACGGCTTTACCATTTTTACTAGTTTTGGTCCCCATCAAGCCGATATCTGCAACTTGAGGCTGTCCACAGGAATTAGGACAACCCGTCCAATGAATTCGTACTGGACGAGTGAGGGTCAACTCAGCTTCTAAGGCTTGAACCATTTCCAAAGCGCGGTTTTTGGTTTCTATGAGAGCAAAGTTACAAAACTGTGCGCCTGTGCAAGAAACAAGGGATCTGGTCAACAAATCAGGGTTAATTGTGAACCTCTGTAGTAGAGGTTCTGTTAAAAATGTTGCTAAACGCGAATCAGGAATATTGGGAATGATCAGGTTTTGCTCAACTGTCAACCGAATTTCACTACTACCGTAAACTTCTGCCATATTGGCAATTTCAAACATATCTTTGGCATATAGCCGACCAACAGGAATATGTAAGCCTACGTAGTTTAATCCTAGTTGTTTCTGTTTATATACACCAATGTGGTCACGTTTTTCCCAGTCAATTTCGTCTTTGGCAGCTGCAGGTAACAGTGTTTTACCCAAACGCTTTTCTACTTCTGAACGGAATTTTTCTATGCCCCATTCATCAATTAGCCACATGAGGCGAGATTTAAGACGATTAGCGCGTAAACCGTGGTCACGATAAACTTCTAAAATCGCTCTACACACAGTTACCACATCTTCTGGAGACACCCAAGCATTGAGGGGAATGGCTGCCTCGCAGCGTTTAGCTGAAAAAAAGCCACCCACTAGGACGTTAAAGCCAAGGATTGAGGATGGGTAATCTTTCAAGGCTGGAACGAAAGCTAAATCGTTGATTTCTGCATGAACTGAATTGTCACGACCACCTGTGATGGCGATATTAAATTTTCGTGGTAAGTTGCTAAATTCTGGATTTCCTTGACCTTGATTGGTGAACATATCTTGAATTTGCTGCACCAATTCTCTGGTATCGAATAATTCATCTGCATCTAACCCAGCCACAGGGTCACCCGTGATATTACGGATGTTATCCATCCCTGATTGGATGCTAGTTAAACCAACTGCTTCAAATTTAGCAAAGATATCTGGTAAATCCTCTATTCTGATGCCCCGGAGTTGGATATTTTGTCTGGTAGTAATATCAGCACTACCATCATCTCCGTAACGTTGCAAGATTGTCGCTAAAGCACGCAACTGAGCGCTACTGAGAATACCATTAGGTAACCGCATCCGCATCATAAACTTGCCAGGGGTGACTGGGCGAAAAAATACACCCATCCACTTGAGGCGATGGTCGCGGTCGTTTATGTCCATTGCTTCCCAGCCTAGAGAGGCAAATTTTTCTATCTCCTTCTTGACAGCAAGCCCATCTTTTTCAGCTTTGAGTTTCTCGAACTTGTTGAGGTTGGTTTTGGTGGTAGTTACTGTGTCTGTCATGAACTAACTCTTTACGAAGAATGGAGAACTGTGGACGGTAGTTGCCAAATATCAATTAACCGGTAGTCTTTTGATTACTGGGTCTAAAAGTACGTATACTTGTTTTTGCCTGATTTCTCGTATTCAAGAGCCTTTCCAGGTGAATCATCTGCTACTCAATGAGTGGCAAAATCTAAGTCTATCGAGTTAACTCAAGTTGTGCTTAGTTGTGAAAAAGTTGTAATCTTTTGCATTTTGAGAATTTGTCAAGCAGGTTTAGTTACTGTTTATGTAACGATTTCGATACTTATGAGGTTAAGGTGAGATCATAGTTAAAATCGTATAAGGTGCTACCTTTTTTGAGTAATTTTATTTAAGATGCATCAATTCAGTGCAATTTCTGCATAAACATTCCTGAGTGCTGTATTTTGGTTAAGATCTTTTCCACAATAAATACTTGTTAAGAAATTGTTAAAAAGTTTCATACTATGAGATGATTTACAAATAAATATTTTTTCTTATTGATATAATGGCGGATCAATTTCCCTGGCTAACCGCGATTGTCATGCTACCATTCCTTGCTGCTTTGGTTATCCCCGTGTTACCCAATAAAGACGGCAAGTGGGTGAGATCCTATGCCTTGGGTGTGGGAGTTGCAGATTTGATATTGATGTCCTATACCTTTTGGCGGCATTATGATCCCAGCAATGCTGGTTTTCAAATGGAAGAAAATTATACGTGGATGCCTCAATTAGGTTTAAACTGGGCGGTTGCTGTGGATGGGTTATCAGTGCCGTTTGTACTTCTGGCTGGACTGGTGACAACACTCGCAATTTTTTCGGCTTGGCAAGTTGATCGCAGACCCGGCCTTTTCTATTTCCTGATGCTTGTACTTTATTCGGCGCAGGTAGGGGTATTTGTGGCTAAAGACTTGCTGCTGTTTTTCATCATGTGGGAAGTGGAGCTAATTCCGGTATACTTACTTATTTCCATATGGGGCGGGCAAAAGCGTCGGTACGCAGCTACAAAATTCTTGCTGTACACGGCTGCGGCTTCTATATTTATCCTTGTGGCAGGATTGGCAATGGCGCTCTACGGTGGCGGTAATATCTCTTTTGATCTGACTGCTCTCAGACTGAAGAATTACCCCTTGGGTTTAGAACTGTTGCTATATGCAGGATTACTGATTGCCTTTGGTGTGAAGTTGGCTGTGTTTCCCATGCATACTTGGTTACCTGATGCTCACGGAGAGGCTTCTTCACCAGTATCGATGATACTGGCAGGTGTGCTGCTGAAAATGGGTGGATACGGACTGATTCGCCTGAATTTGGAAATTTTTTCTGATGCACATATTTACTTTGCACCAGTTCTCGCTATTCTCGGAGTTGTCAACATTATTTATGGTGCGTTGAATTCTTTTGCTCAATCGAATATGAAGCGTCGGTTGGCTTATTCATCAATTTCTCACATGGGATTTGTACTGCTGGGTATTGCCTCTTTTACTGATTTGGGCATGAACGGGGCAATGTTGCAAATGATTTCTCACGGTTTAATCGCCTCGGTGCTGTTTTTCTTAGCCGGGGTAACTTACGATCGCACTCGCACCATGTCAATGGATGATATGGGGGGTGTTGGTCAAGTAATGCCGAAGGTATTTGCACTATTTACCATCAGTGCGATGGCTTCTTTAGCCCTTCCTGGTATGAGTGGGTTTGTGGGGGAACTCTCGGTTTTTATGGGGATAACTACCAGCGATGTCTACAGTTCTGCTTTCTGCATCATCACGGTTTTCCTCGCCGCAGTAGGAGTTGTTCTGACGCCGATTTATCTACTCAACCTGCTGCGAAAGGTATTTTATGGGACTAGTGCAGCGCTGATGTGTGATATTAATAATGGAGCTTTTGAGAATCAGGATAATGAAGGAACAGCTTGTTTTGGTACTGACTGCTTGCTGCCGAATCAAACTGTTTATAGCGATGCTAAACCTCGTGAACTGTTTATTGCTGCTTGCTTTTTAGTGTTGATTATTGGTATCGGCTTGTACCCTAAGCTGACTATGCAGATGTATGATGTCAAGACTGTGGCAGTGAATGCTCAACTTCGCCAATCTCTTATGACTATCTCCCAAACAAACCCTCATGTCTATGCTCGGGAATTGTTAGTTCCCATTATGCCAGGATTAAATACTTGGGATGATTTAGCGATAGTTACACCGACGGTGAAAGCTGTGCTGTAAGTATGGTAGCTTGATCACCTCTGTGGCTATGAAACCTCAGGCAAATGGGTAAGTCTGATTAAAAAACAGTATTAACCCTGGGTTTCTCTGATTTGTATTTTTGATTTTTGATCTAGAATTGTCTGTGTTTCAACCACGGACATGTCCATTTCAAGCAAGGAATGGTGAACAGTATCAACCAGCTTTTAGTGCAAGCACAAACAGCATATGCTGCGGCAGATTGGTCATTGTTGACTCAATATCTACAAGAATTGATTTTCACTCTAGACTCTACACAACAAGAAATAGTTAAACATCGGGAATATCTGCTGGAATTAGCGCTCTCGATTTTCGCTGCGGGGAGTTTTCAGCAACGTTGGGATGTTGCCAAAATTTTCAGGCAATTGGGAGATATCGCTATCCCGCCATTGATTGATATTCTAAAAGATGAAAATGCTGAAGAAAATTTACGTTGGTATGCGGCTCGCACTTTAGCCGAGTTTGACCACCCAGATGTCATAGTATCTTTGGTGGATTTGCTGAAAACTACTGAAAATGAAGAACTCAAAGCTCTAGCAGCATCAGCATTGGGGCAAATGGGTACTACGGCAATTACAGTACTGACTCCACTTCTCGCTGAGGAAGAAACAAAACTTTTAGCAGTGCGATCGCTTGCTTATATTGGTACTAAGGAAAGTATTACACCTCTGTTGAGTGTTGTCCAAGATTCCCAAGCAGCAGTCCGCACCACGGCCTTAGAAGCCCTGAGTAGTTTTCATGACGAAGATGTACTACCAGCATTATTAAATGCTTTAGATGATGTTGCAGCTACAGTCAGACGTGCAGCTGTGCTGGGTTTGGGTTTTCGCCGTGATTTATCTATAGAATTGGATTTAGTAGCGAGATTGCAACCGAGGTTGTTTGATTTTAATCTTGACGTTTGTTGTGCAGCAGCCATGGCTCTTTCCCGCATGGGTAGTGATGCGGCTGCGAAACATTTATTTGAGGTGTTAATTTCACCCAATACACCATTTGAGCTACAATTACAAGTCATCCGCGCTTTAATGTGGGTGGAAACTTTATCTGGTTTGACATATTTGCACCAAGCACTTGATCAAAGTACATCAGAAATACTATGGCAAGAAATGATTACGGTTTTAGGACAAGTGCAAAACCCGCAATTAATCACACCAGCTGCAGAAATTCTGTTGGATGTTTTGCAGTCACAGCATTTAGGCACATTTGCAAATGCTGTTCAGGCTAAGATTAAAAGTTTGATCGCTCTCGGTTTAGGGGAATTAGGAAATAACCAAGCTGTTGAACCATTAATTTTATTATTGGCAGATGACAGTCAAGTTGTCAGATTAAATGCGATGGCCGCACTAAAAAAACTGGATAAAGAACTGGTATATCAACAGTTACAGGAATTAGCCAATAATTTGACTCTCACACCAGACTTGCAACAACGAGTAACCATCGCCCTTGCAGAATGGTAACACATTAAAAAAATCTCCCACTGCTTAAAAATTGCAGAGAGGAGATTTACAGTTAAAGTTCGTCAGGTGATCGGAATAGATATTTATTTAGTATTAATCACTAGTAATTTAATTCCTCCCAAAGATAGATAAATATTACTTGAATATTTTCATCAATTTTTATTCTTCCCAGGATAGTTGAACTCAGTGGTGATGAAGAAGAAAGTATAAAAAGTCAGGAAGAATCTGGATGAAAACTTGCATAGTCAAAGGGCGAACGCCGATGTTTTTTCAATTTCATTATCCATAAATAAGCAACTTTCAAGCCACCATCAGCAAATTCCCTCAACTCATCCAGTGCCATTGTGCAAAGGGCAGTGCCGGAGGCAATCGCTTATTATCAGCTGATTTCTGCTACCTAGTACCCAGTATTTTCATCAAGACTTATGTCTAGTTAAGGATGTAATAACTGATTTTCTGATGTTAAAGTTTGAATATCGTCAAATTTGTTTGAATCACAACCAGAAAATGTCGATGGCAACAATATTACGTTAGGAGTGAATGTGAATACTATTTTTATCGTCTTCGACGCGCTACGTGAAAGCAAAAGTTTATTTTACTTACCCGGTGTAGTTGCTCTAACAGTTTTGAGTAATGGTTTGTCTGCCGTTGCTGAAACAGTAGATATTCAACCGCTGACTAAATCTTGTGTAAATACAACATCTATAGATGATATTAAATTACACCAGTTTGCCTACGCTAATACTCAAAAAGTTGCTGATGGAACACTCACACCTGTACCAGGAACAGCAATAACTTCATCAGCAGCCCTGATTTCCGAATCCAAACCCACTGCTCAATTTTCTCCTACTCAGGTAGCACAAGCGGATATTAGTTTGGGTCAACCTACTCGTGGTGGCAGAAGCTATATTGGTGTTGCCGGTAATATTGGTTTAGGTGGCGGTGACTCATCTTTAGGTGACGGTAATTTTGCAGTCATGGGTAAAGTGGGAGTGACAAATACCTTATCGATCAGACCCGCAGCAGTATTTGGTAACAACACTACAATTATGGTTCCCATCACCTATGACTTCAGCTTACAACAGGCTGATCCATTTGACGAACCCTTAGCGATCGCGCCTTATGTTGGAGCAGGTGCAGCTATTAGAACTGGTAATGATTCAAAAACAGCCTTGTTGGTATCTGGTGGTATTGATTTTCCTTTAACTCCTCGATTCACTGCTACAGCTGCGGTGAATGCTGGATTTTTTGACGAGACTGATGTCGGTTTGTTATTAGGAGTTGGTTACAATTTTTCTGGTTTTTAATGACATAATGTGAAACATAAAAGGCGAAGTTAACAATAACTTTTGCCTTTTACATTTCGCAAGTTTAACAATGTAGAAAAGATGATTTAACTGAATTAATAGTTATATTAATAACATCTTGAATATCATATGAAATATATATTTTTTATCTTGATATGGGCAGCTAAATTATGTCATAATACTCAAAATATTAACTATCAGAGCTAACCTGCCAAAATTAACAAAGCTGCTTCCCACAGAATATAACAGTCTAAGTTTAGATCTAGTATTGCTTTTGGTAAAAATTATTTCAGTTTAAATAATACACAGGAAATCTTGGACAAAACTAGAGTTGATATATATGAATAAACCAGATCAAATAACCGATAATAAGACAAATTTTCTGGTAGAAAAGCAAAAAGAAGAAGAAGTTATGCATGATGTTCTTCTATTGTTGCAAAATTTAATTTCTAGAGAAGAAACTACAGTGAAGTTAGTATTAGATTCTCTATATGATGTAGGGTCAATTAATTTAATTAACCACAAGTTTCGCTCTGGAACTCTCAATACAACTTTGAAATTCATTTCCAGGACATCCAAGCCAATATTTAGAATTTTTGCTTGGCGGTGGTTTAAAAATAATGGTTCTCAATTAATCACTAACTGGCTAGCAAGCAAGGTTACTTTTACAACTAAAGAGAAACCAAAACCACAATTGGTTCTGGAACATCCGGAGATCAAGATTAATTCTGTTACCAAGCCTCAATATCAGCTTCAAGAAGTGAAACATCTGCGCTCTCAAGTAACATTGCTCACTGGTATTCTGGCGGGAGTTGTAACTATGTTAGGTGGTAGCTTTGTGTGGTTAGGTTATTCTCTGGAGCGATCGCATATGCAAAGAATTGTAGAATTGCAAACCCAGGTTAAAACTTTAGAAGCCAGTGTGAATGAGCCTGAATCAAAATTTGAGAATTAATTTGCCGAACTTGATGTGAAGAGGGGAAATTATAGCCCACAAACGTGGGCCGTGGAAGTTGTTATTGTGGATTAGGACTAACTTTGTCAATCACCTCAATTTTGCCATCTGGTGTTACAGTCCAAACATCGTATACACCGACAACATCACCATTAGCATCAACATCAACGTTACCGCTTGCGCCTTGGTAATTAATATCTTCACCTTCTCGGAGTAACTTCAGCCCTTCGCAGACATCAGTAACTTCTGTACCAGGCTCATTAGCAACTTCACGGACTTTTTGAGAAATACCAACCCCCGTGTTTTCCTGGGCGGCTTGTGCAGCAAGTACCAATAAAGCAGCTGCATCCCAAGCTTGGGGAGCATATTCCCCTGGTGAACCGCCTTTTTTCTCTTGCCACAGCTTGTTAAAATCAGCTAATGCTTTACCATTAGAACCTGGCACTGTACCCAAGGCGCCAGTGAGGAGATATTTACTGTCGCTACCTTTACCTACTTGGTCAGGGAAAGTGGGTGATTTGACTCCATCTGTGAGGAGAATTTGCACACCTTCTGTCAAACCTTGCTGATAAGCCGTTTTGAGGAGGAGACTACCAGTTTCAGCGTAAAGCACGGCTATGACTGCATCTGGCTTGTCAGCAAAAGCTGCTGCTGCTTCAGTATCAAATGTTTGAGCTTTGGGGTCGTAGCGGACAGGCTTATTTTTATTAATTACAGTTCCACCCAATTTTTCAAAAGCTTCTACAAATGCTTTTTCAAAGCCAACCCCATAGTCATTATTAATGACAACTGTAGAAACTCGCTTATAACCTTTTTGATTAGCTAGTTGAGCTAATGCTAATGCTTGGTAGGTGTCAGGAGGAGCGGTACGTGCCCAAAAGCCTTTAAAGTCTCCCTTTTGTGCCTTTTCTGTAAAAACTGGACTGGTACTACCAGGAGAAATTATCATGACTTGATTAGGTACAGCAACTGAGACAGCAGCAGTAGAAACACTGCTAGCAAAGGAACCAACTACGCCAGCTACTTTATCCAAAGTTGCCAATTTAGTCATCCCAGCCGCACCAGATCGAGGATCGGTTTGGTCGTCTACTTCCACTAGGGTAACTGGTTGGCTATTAACGCCCTCACAAGCGTTAACAGTTTCCACTAGCAAAGGAATTGAACCTACCATTTGCTGTCCGATAGAAGCTAAGTCACCTGTTGTTGGTAGTAGAGTACCAATTTTTAATCCTTGACTACTATTAGTTGTGCTATTGGTGTTGTTAGCATTTTCGCAAGCACCTAGGAGAAAACCGGCTGCTAGACTAGCTATACTCAATGCTAAAGCAGTGTTAATTCTTGGCATAGTTTACTTTTACTCCTGAAATATTTAGGAGTCTAAAAGTAAGATTCAAACTAGGTTGTTAGTTAGCCCAATCTTAAAAGACTCCAAAGGATAAATCATAGCATCTACCTAGGGGAGTACAACTGTTTACTGATACATTAATATCTGTTTGAATGTGACAACAACAGGCAAACCCTAGTTGCTCATGTTGAAAGGTTTGAAACGGAGAGGGAGGGATTCGAACCCTCGGTACGGAGTTACCAACCGTACAACAGATTAGCAATCTGTCGCTTTCGACCACTCAGCCACCTCTCCAGATGGGCTACAGATAATGATAATAGCAAACTTCTTTGAGTTAGTCAACTGCAAAAATTTGAGATTTGAGTTTTGTCAGAAATTGGGGCTTGCGCCCCGTCGCTATCCATCCCCACCGCATAAGCGGATGGGGAATTCGGGGAGGTTGGTTAAAGTACTTGCGATCGCATCCACGCCACTGGCAAAGAACATAATTTTTGCCATTGAGGTACGTAGGCACGACGAGTAAACACGTTGTAATCGTTGCGTTCAATTATAGTTAAAATGCGACTGTAATGCATGAGAGCGGCCCATACAGGCCAACGGGCATCAGTAGACAAGTAAGTAATACCTTTTTGGGCCTTGGTATAAAACTCTCTGGCTCTATTAATTTGAAACCGCATTAGGGAGCGCCAGCGATCATCTACTACACCTTTAAATAAATCTTCCTCGGTGTAATTAAATCGCGCCAAATCCTCCAAAGGAATATAAATTCGTCCACGTCGTGCATCTTCTCCCACATCTCTGAGGATATTGGTGAGTTGCTTGGCAATTCCCAAGGCAATTTCTTCAGCACTTGGCACATAAGGCTGTTGTTCACAGTTCCACGGGGCTGTGTTTTTGGTTTCATCCAATCCCATGACTGACGTTGACATTAAGCCCACAGTACCAGCGACGCGGTAACAGTATAGATATAAATCCTCAAAGGTTTCGTAGCGACTGCGATATAAATCCATGTGCTGGCCAGCAATCATGTCCCGGAAGGGCTGAATGTCGATTGGAAAGCGTCGAACAGTATCCGCTAAAGCTACATCATAATTTTCTACTGGGTTTCCAGCAAAAATTGATTCCAGCTGCTGTTCCCATAAATCTAGGGTTTTGGGGGTAGTCATGGCAGATCCAGGGCCATCTACCAGTTCATCTGTGCGGCGACACCAAGCGTAAATCGCCCAAATAGCTGGACGTTTTTCTTCGCTCAGGAGCAAAGTGCTTAGGTAAAAGGTCGCGGAGTACTTGGCTATAAGTTGCCGACAAAGTTTGTAAGACTCGTCTACAGAGACCAGCGTTTTCATGCGCGGAGGGGAATCAGGCAGTTGCAGCATTCGTTGCGGGCGGTCGGGTTGGCGTTTGCAGGGTTGAAGAATTTGCTACCGGGAGTGCTTCAGAGATTGCCTGCGCTGTCAGCTTACCAGAAAGTACAGCACCTTCCATACTGGCTAAGTAGCGTTGCATGGTGTAATCCCCAGTCAAATAAAAGTTAGTTATGGGGGTTTTCTGAGAGGGGCGATACTGTTGACGACCAGGAGTCGCTTTGTAAACTGAACGCGGTGTTTTCACTACATGGTATTTCAACAATTGCGCTGGATTTTCTCCTCCAAAATGGTTGGGGAAGAGTTTTTCCAACTCAACAATAGTTGCGGTAACAATTTCCTCATCTGATTTTGTGATCCAATCTTTTGCCGGAGCTAACACTAATTCCAGCATCGAGCGATCAGGATTAGCATATTCACGACAAGTATTACTCATATCAGCATAAACGCTGAGGAGGGGCGATCGGGAAAATAGCAGGTGATCAATTTTTGTTAATTTACGATCAAACCACAAATGTACGTTAATTACAGGTACGCCTTCTAGCCCTTCTAGCTTCTGGAAGAACTCCAGCTGCTGCCAAGCTTCTGGTAGCATCACCTTAAGGGGGTCAACTGGCATAGCGGATACGTACAAATCAGCCGTAAAGACTTCATCTTCTGCCCCATTTAACCCTCTGAGTAAAAATCCTTTCACAGTACCATCAGGGTTCAGCAAAATTTCTTTTAATGGTGCATTCAGGCGCACCTCACCACCGCCCTCGGTGATGTAGTCTACTATGGGCTGACACAAGCGTTCCGTTGGTGAACCATCTAAAAACGCCATTTTTGAGCCATTTTTTTCTTGGAGAAAGCGATTCAGGGCAGTTAGCAAGATGGTAGCAGAAATTTCATCTGGGCCGATAAAGTTGAGTGACTTGCACATGGCAATAAAAACTTCTTTATTCACCCGTTCAGGAATGTTTTGCTTACGCAACCACTCTGTCCAAGAGTATTGATCCATTTCCTCAACGTACTTCTGCCCCTGAACCATTGCCGGAATTAGACCTAATCCAAATTTAATTTTTTCCGGCCATGTCAGCATGTCGTTGTTTCTCAGAATTGCCATCACACCATTGAACGGAGCTGGTAAATCTGGAAAATCGAAACGGCTGTAAGTTCCTGGCGCTTCGGGCTGGTTGAAGATCATTGTGTGTTCTTTCCACTGCAATCGATCTTCAATATTTAACTCTTTAAATAGTTGCAGCATATTGGGATATGCGCCAAAAAAAATGTGTAAACCCGTTTCGTACCAGTCTCCATCAGAGTCTTGCCACGCAGCCACCTTGCCACCCAATACATCCCGGCGCTCCAAGACAATGGGAGTGTGACCTGCGTCTGTGAGATATTTCGCGCAGGATAACCCTGCTAGACCAGCACCCGCGATCGCTACTCGCATTTAAACTTACTGCCTTCCAATATTTTTTGATCGTTTTGTCGTTCTCATTATACGTTGCAATCCGTTACATTTGGCAGGGATTATGCCACCCCTTGTTCAAAAACTTCTCTGCCAGGCAACTTGATTATGATACACAAACAACAGCACACCCCCGGTATCATTACCACTTCAGTAATTCATCCTGTGGATGTGAGGCAAGATTTTTGTTTCCATCCCACTTAACCAGATTACTGTCATTACCGATTTTCGCGACTTAGCAGTTAAAAATAATTTTCCACCACTGTATCTCCTACACCAAGGACACTCTACGCAAATTAGTAGGTGTCCATAGAAATCACTACTATAACCCAGATTGCATTTATTTGATGGTAATTATTTGACTGATTGCTGAAAAATTGACAAATTTTTGCTTATCTATGCTATCCAAATAACAAGACTCAATTAAGAACTAGATCAATTATCTCATCTCCTATGGCGACATCTACTGCAGAGAATTCCTTTAATTCTAATGAAATGGTATCGATGTTAAAACAGATTACGCCTGTGATTCTGACTTACAATGAAGCAGCGAATATTGAGCGTACCCTCCAACAACTTTTTTGGGCTAAAAAAATCATAGTTGTTGATAGCTATAGTACCGATACAACCTTAGAAATTCTCAACTCCTATTCCCAAGTAGAAGTATTTAAACGTAAATTTGATACCCACGGTCAACAATGGAACTATGGCTTAGAGCAAGTCAAATCTCCTTGGGTACTTTCTTTGGATGCAGATTATGTAGTTACAGATGATTTAATCTCTGAAATGGCAGCTTTACCTGTGGATGGAGAAATTGATGGCTACTTTGTCAAGTTCAATTACTGTGTGTTGGGCAAACCTGTTCGCAAAACCAGAATACTTCCTCCACGTCAAGTTTTGTTTAAAAAAAGCAAAGCCACTTACATTGATGATGGACATACACAGGTTTTACAATTGACTGGTAAATCAGCGTTACTCTCTAGCTATCTGTACCACGATGATCGTAAATCGTTTAGTCGTTGGTTATGGTCACAGGAACGCTACACAGTGTTAGAAGCCAAGAAAATACTAGAAACTCCCGTCAACGAACTTGATTGGGTTGATCGAATCCGGAGAAAAAAAATCTTGGCTCCTGGGATGGTTTTTTTCTATTGTTTGATTATTGAAGGGTGGATTTTCAATGGTTGGCATGGTTGGTATTACGTATTCCATCGCGTTCTAGCAGAAACTATTCTGGCAATTCGGCTTATTGAAGCAGAGAAATTAAAAAATCAGTAAAATCATGCTACTTTAATTAGGTATCAATTCCTGGCATTGGCAACACACATCAAAATTAATGCAGCCTAGATGCGAACCGGGTTTATGCCTGATTACTTCTGAGCTATAGGCTTAAGAAAGCGAATTTTTACAAAAAATAAAGTATTGGATTGTATCAGGTTTTGCTCATATAGTAATCTTCCCAAGGAATAAACATGTATATAAAAAACAGCTTTTTAACTGCTATTACCTCCTGAGCAGGATTTGTTTGTTAATTAATCATTTGTTAATGAATCACAGGTCAAGCATTATGGCAACATCTCAACAGCTAGAAAGCTTTGGACGTCACTTAATAGTTGGTGTTTCTGGTACTTCATTAAGTGATGATGATAAACGCATCCTGAGTGAATTAAAACCAGCTGGAGTAATATTTTTCGCTAAAAACTTTCTGGATGGTCATCGTTATGAAGTTTGGCTGGAAAACTTTAAGGAGCTAAACGAGCAAATCAAAAAATATACTGAACGTGATTCCATGTTTATGACATTAGATCACGAAGGGGGAAGGGTAGTTCGGACACCTCCACCAATTACCCGCTTTCCCTATGCTTTATTATTGCCAGAGACAAAAACAGGAAAAAGCTTATCGTCAGTACGTCAAGTAGCAACAGCTACTGGTATAGAATTAAAATCCTTGGGAATAAATTTGTCTTGGTCTCCTGTAGCAGATATTTTTTCCCATGCTCAAAATCCGATTATCGGGCCTCGTGCCTTTGGTCGCACCCCAGAAACAACAGCTGAAGCGGTGCGTGAATACTATCAAGGACTACAGGAAGCAGGAATATTAGGATGTGCTAAACATTTTCCTGGACATGGAGACACCAGCAAAGACTCTCATATTGAATTACCAATACTCAACCTCTCCTTAGAAGACCTGCGGAAACGAGAACTGATACCATTTCAAGTACTCATAGCCGAGGAAATTCCTTTAGTCATGACAGCTCACATTTTATTCCCCAAGATAGATGCGTATTTGCCGGCAACACTTTCTCCAGGGATTCTCAAGAGCATACTCAGGGAAGAATTGGGCTTTAAAGGAGTGATTGTATCTGACGACCTAGATATGAAAGCTGTGTCAGATATGTTTACCCATGCCGGTACCGTAGCACGCGCCTTTAATGCTGGCTGTGACTTATTTATCGTTTCCCGTAATATTGATTCAATATCTATTGAGAGTACCTATGGGATGGCTGAAGATTTTGTTAATTCCTTAACTGATGGTAGCTTAGACCAATCAGTTGTAGCCGCAGCCAAAGAAAGAATTGACAAATTACTAGCAATCACCCCCCAATATATGATCCATACCTTGGAGCAAGATATACTCAAACAACACGCTGAATTAGCGATCGCTTGTGCCTATTAGGGAAAATTAGACTGTCTGAAAATACACTCTAACTAACTAAACCCCTGTCATAGCCTAGCCTATTACGGTAAAAATCGGTCTAAAGCAGCTTTTAACTGTTCAATTTCCACTTCCATATTGCCTTCTTGTGCTGCTCTAGCAATACACTCACTTAAATGTTCATCTAAAACAATTCTCGCTACTTTATCCAAAGCGCCCCGCACAGCTGCAATTTGCAATAAAACATCAGGACAAGGGGTATCCTGCTGCACCATTGTTTTAATACCGCGAATATGGCCTTCTATGCGTGACAGGCGATTGACAATTTTCCGTAGTGACTCTTGACTATGAACGTGAGAATGAACCGAATTTCCATGCCCGTGAGTATGATTGTTTTGGTCGTCTGCATTGTGAGTGTGAGGATTTTTGATTGGTTGGGATGCTGACGAAGATTCTTGAGCTAATCGGTTTGATCCGTTCATGATTATCTAAGCACTGGTAATACTCAGATCCTAGCCTAGAGACTCAAGAATCAAAGAAAAAATATTTCCTGAAGTTAACCCCAGTCAAACAGTTAAATTTCGTGGTCTCGTAGTTTTAAACCTAAACCCTCCCGACGACTGCGGAGGTCGTAGTAAATGACAGCTGTGAGAGTTTGATAAAAGGGTAAAATCACAGCACTAATACTAAAAATGATGGCTGGCAAAAATAGAAAATAAAGTAAAGCATATAGACTAGATCCATCTAGTATCAACGGTAAGAAAACTAATTCTAACAAACTAGTCATAACTGGCATCATAATCCGAGCCGGGATGGTAATTAAAAAAGCCACAAAGTAAATCAACAACAACCGCCAGCCGTAACCCTGAGTTAATTGTCAACTGCGACTAATGGCTGACACCCCGTCAACATTTTCTTCAATAGCCAAGAGCTCATATACTAAGCATAACCTCATTATGATCCAGAAACCGGTTACCACAATCAGACCCACCAAGGTAATCAGACCCAAAAGAAGAACAGCAGCAGAATTTTCGTATGGAAATATAAAGCCCCAGAAAACCCCTAAGATGACAAGTATAATCACTATACTTAGGCTAAATCCCACAACCATAAAAAATAATAACACCATCGCCATTAAAAACTGCCACAACCGAGAATTAACAAAGCGTTGACCAGAGGGGATACTTTCTGGCTGATTCACCAATTCACCGAAAGCCAAGCGGGAAATCAGAGCTGTGAGAGCTATAAACTTAACCGAACCATAGACGGGAACTAAGACCCAAAGGTGGGCCTTGAGTGCTAGGAAAAAATAGTCTTGAACATGAGAACGATACAAGCGTATTCCATTACTGATAACCTTACCTACACTCAGTGGTTGTGTGGGATCAGGAGAACCAATATTTCCCGCCATAGACCTAAAGCCTCGTTGAGATTACAGATATATGTAAGTATTGTACAGTAATTTAATTACAAGTAATTATAAGTAATACCAATTTTTCGTCAGAAACCGACAAAAACAATGCCAAGGCCAATACACAAGGGTTATTATCGATTTTGTCAAAATAAATGTAGGAAGATGTTTCATAACGTCTCACAATTAACCTTCTAGATGAGGTTGTGATTATGCGATTTTCTCAAGTAAGCGCTTTTCTACGTCAATTCAGTTCTTATCTGTTAGCCATGATTGTAGGTGTAGCGTTAACGGTGGGTACTTTTCATGTGTTACCTTCCCAAGCCAACCCGGCGCCGACTGTGGTCAGGGGTGAGGATGATATGACCATACCAACCCAAACATCAGGTATCAGCCCCCAACAGGAATCCCCCGCTAAGGTGGCTATAGGTAGCACTAGTTTTGTTACCGCTGCTGTAAATCGTGTGGGAAAGGCAGTAGTACGTATTGATACGGAACGCACTATTGCTCGTCGTATAGACCCATTTATGGAAGACCCATTCTTTCGGCGGTTTTTTGGTGATGGTTTCCCTCAACAATTGCCTCCTGAACAGTTACGCGGTTTAGGTTCCGGGTTTATCATTGACAAAGGTGGTTTGGTTTTAACCAATGCCCATGTGGTTGATAAGGCTGATAGAGTAACAGTCCGCCTCAAAGATGGTCGTACTTATGAAGGCAAAGTGCAAGGAATTGATGAAGTCACAGATTTAGCAGTTGTCAAGATTAGCCCTGATAGAGATTTACCTGTTGCACCTTTGGGTGATTCTGATCAAGTACAAGTGGGAGACTGGGCGATCGCAGTGGGTAATCCTTTAGGATTTGATAACACCGTGACCTTGGGAATTGTCAGCACCCTCAAACGTTCCAGCGCCCAAGTTGGCATTGCTGACAAACGCTTAGACTTTATTCAAACTGATGCTGCTATTAATCCTGGTAACTCTGGCGGGCCACTGTTGAATGAACGGGGCGAAGTCATTGGTATCAACACAGCTATTCGTCCTGACGCAATGGGTATTGGCTTTGCGATTCCCATTGATAAAGCTAAAGAGATTGCATTGAAATTGCAACGTGATGGCAGAGTTATTCACCCTTATTTAGGTGTGCAAATGATCACTTTAACCCCTGACCTAGCAAGGCAAAATAACACTGACCCTAATTCTCCTATTCAAATACCAGAAATTAATGGTGTTTTAGTAATGCGAGTCGTACCTGATTCCCCAGCAGCGTCCGCGGGTATGCGACGTGGTGATGTAATCGTACAAATTGACCGGGAATCTATCACCAGTGCAGATCAATTACAAAATCTGGTGGAAAATAGTCGTCTTGGTCAGTTGTTACAGGTGAGAGTGCAACGTGGTAATCAGACACAGCTGCTTTCAGTGCGTACAGCTGAGTTACAAGATCCTGTTTAATGTAGAGGTATTAGTGAGCCAGGGAATAAATTAAGATTCTCATGGCTCAAGTCGATTAAAAACCGACTGATCCCTCACCACTACACAAAGATACGAGCAACAAGCACAAGTAGAGGCACTATTAATTGTGTCTCTAGAAAATTTACTCTTTATACAAGTTTATGCTTTATAGAAGATTTGGCCGCACAGAATTACAGATGCCTGTTTTTTCTTGTGGGGGTATGAGATACCAGTTCAAATGGCAAGATGTCCCCGATTCGGAAATTCCTGGGGATAATCAGGCAAATTTAGAAGCGACTATTCGCAAAGCTTTAGATGTGGGAATTAATCACATTGAAACTGCCCGTGACTATGGTACATCAGAAATGCAATTGGGTAAAATATTGCCCCAGTTTCCCCGGGAGCAATTAATTGTACAGACAAAAGTTTGCCCTGTGGAAGATGCCAAGGAATTTCGTCAAACATTTGAACAATCACTGCGAAATCTCCAGTTGGATTATGTAGATTTGCTGGGATTACACGGTATTAATCATGGGGAATCTTTAGACTACAGTATGCGCCCCGGTGGCTGTTTAGAAGTGGCGCAGCAGTTACAATCTGAGGGAAAAGTAAGATTTATTGGCTTTTCTACTCATGGATCTGAAGATGTGATTTTGCAAGCAATTAATAGTCGTCAATTTGATTATGTTAACTTGCATTGGTACTACATTAATCAATGGAATTGGGAAGCAATTACAGCCGCTAACCGCCATGATATGGGGGTATTTATTATTAGTCCCTCAGATAAAGGTGGAATGCTATATAAACCACCCCAAAAGTTAGTTCATCTTTGTGATCCTTTAAGTCCGATGGTGTTTAATGATTTGTTTTGTCTTAGTCACGAAGAAGTACACACCCTCAGTTTGGGCGCTGCTAAACCTGGAGATTTTGATGAACATCTCCAAACTTTAGAATATTTAAACCGGGCTGAGGAAATTTTACCTCCAATATTGAGTAAGTTAGAACAAGAAGCGATCGCTGTTTTAGGAGAAGAGTGGGTAAAAACTTGGGATACTAACTTACCCAATTGGGAAGAAACCCCTGGACAGGTGAATATTCGTGTGATTTTGTGGTTGTTAAATTTAGCCATCGCCTATGATTTAGTAGATTACTCCAAAATGCGTTATAACCTACTAGGTCATGGTAGTCACTGGTTCCCTGGTAATCAAGCAGATAGTTTAGATGAGCTAGACTTGCAACCATTTCTGGTGAATAATCCCCACGCCCATAAAATTCCTCAAATGTTAGCAAAAGCTCATCAAATGTTAGCAGGTGATGAAGTTAAGCGGTTATCGAAGACCTAGGGCGTGGTCATAAGTGATTGGGAAGTGACTATTTTCACTCCTGGTGTTTGCTTTTCTAATCTTTAGTGGCTACTTCGTAATCTACCATCGGGATTACTAGCACTTTATCAACGCGGTTAGCATCCATATCCATTACTTCAATCCGCATACCACGCCATTGAAAATAGTCGGCTGCTACGGGAATACGCCCCAGGTGATTGATCACAAAACCACCCAATGTCTGATAGCTACCTCTTTCGCCAATTTCCCATTCTTCTAAATCAAACAGCTCATAAAACTCATCTATGTGTAACATCCCATCTAGTAACCAGGAACCGTCCTCCCGTTGGACAGCTTGGGGTTGTTCTTCTCCTGGTTCTTCTGGAACCTCGCCGACGATTTCGCTCATGATGTCGTTGAGAGTAACTAATCCTTGAATGACACCGTATTCATCCACTATCAAGGCCATGTAAGTAATGGTTTGTTTAAACAACTCCAATACTTTCAAACCATGAGTAACTTCTGGTACAAACACAGGCTGTCGCAATCCTGTTGTTAAGTCCATTAGTTCACTGCGGAAACAGCTAGCTAATAAATCGGTGACGGTGATTATACCAAGTACATTATCTAGTCCTCCCTGGCAAACTGGATAGCGGGAATAGCCACTGTCAATGATCTTTTGCCGATTTTGGGCGGGAGAATCTTCTAAGTCTAGCCAGACAATATCAGGACGCGGTGTCATAAAAGAAGTAGCAGGGCGATCGCCTAAACGAAATACTCGCTCTACCATGTCTTGTTCAGCTTCTTCAAAGGTTCCCGCTTCTGTACCTTGTTCAATTAAGATTTTAATTTCTTCCTCAGTAACTGCTGGCTCAACATAGGGTTTCATACCCAATCCTCGCACTATGATGTCAGTAGAAGCATTGAGGCAAGATACCATTGGTGAAGCAAGTGTGGTTAGAGCTTTCATGGGAATAGCCATAAATGTGGCAATTCCCTCTGGGTTATTCAGTGCTAAACGTTTTGGTAGTAATTCACCAATAATCAGAACCAAATAGGTGATCATCAAAACCACTAAAGCAAAAGCGATGATTTGACTGTAAGAAGCTAAGAAAGGAATCAACCGTATATATACTGCTATTCGTGTAGTAATTGTTGCTGCCGAAACAGCACCTGCAAGAATAGCCAAGAAGGTAATTCCCATTTGAATTGTCGAAAGAAAATAATTGGGCGACTCAGCTAGTTCTAATGCTACCCTTGCTTTGATATCTCCTTGATTGGCAAGTTGTTGTAGCCGGACTTTACGTGCTGAGACGATTGCCATCTGTGATAAAGAAAACAGGGCATTGGCAATAATTAGCACCAAAAGGACTGAAGTTTCAAAAGTAATGGAAAACATTTTTGAGAATTGCCATTAATCAAAGCGAATGTAGCTTACCTTTTAGTATCTAGTATTGAAGATGCCCACATAAATGGTTTTACAGTACATAAAGTAATATTTTTAATCTTTTAACCTAGGAATAATTAAATATTATTCTTCCACAGAAATAAAAATACTGCGGTTAACACTTTTAAAATGGTGAATATAAACTAACTCTAATTTTTATTATCTTTAACCACTTCCTCCTCTAGTAAAACTTATGGCATTTTCTTCTATTGTGCGTGCCTTGGGACGATCGCCTTTGAGCAATGAATTACTTTCCAAGTTAAATCGCCAACAAGAATTACGGTTAAATGGCATTTCTCGCCTACCTAAAGGTCTGGTAGCTTCAGCATTAGCGCAAAATTCAGGAAGAGATTTGTTGGTAGTAGTACCAACCCTGGAGGAAGCAGGACGCGCCTATGCACAGTTGGAGGCCATGGGATGGTACACAGTGCATTTTTATCCCACTTCTGAAGCCTCACCTTACGAACCCTTTGACCCAGAAACAGAAATGACCTGGGGACAAATGCAAGTCCTAGCGGATTTGGTAAATAAGAAATGGCAATCAGAAACAAATGGTGGTAATTCTACAGCCCAGGGTTGTTTGGCTATTGTAGCCACCACAGGAGCATTACAACCGCATTTACCACCACCAGCAGCTTTCACACCTTTTTGTGTGACCGTCAATGGGGGAATGGAATTTGATTTGGATACCTTTGGGGAAAAAATTACCAGTTTGGGATATGAACGAGTCCCCCTGGTGGAAACAGAGGGTCAATGGAGTCGCCGGGGTGATATCGTTGATATTTTCCCGGTTTCCTCGGAAATGCCCGTGAGATTAGAGTGGTTTGGTGACGAAATTCAGAAAATCCGCGAATTTGATCCTGCTAGTCAACGTTCCGCCCTTGACAAAATTCAGCAAATCACCCTGACTCCCACTAGCTTTGCTCCTATTATTTTGGCTGCACTACAAGACAATACCCATTTTACCCAGGCGATGAATCGTCTATCCACAGACTCAGAACTACCAGAAGGACGGGGGCGTTTTTTAGGCTTGGCTTTTCCACAACCCGCATCACTGTTAGATTATTTAACTGCAAATACTTTAGTCGCTATTGATGAACCAGAACAGTGTCATGCACATAGTGATCGCTGGGTAGAAAATGCCGAAGAACAATGGGGATTGGGTTTTGGGGAAGAATTGGCTGATATTTTCCTAGAATTGCCCAAGATTCATCGCTCTTTTGATCAATGCCTAGGTGATGTGATTAAATTTAAAACTTTATATTTATCGGAATTAGCCGAAGAAAGCAGTGGTATAAATTTGGCTAGTCGAGGCTTACCTCTGACACCACATCAATTTGGTAAACTGGCGGAAACCTTGAGACAACAGCGCGATCGCAATTTTTCCATTTGGTTAATTTCTGCCCAACCTTCCCGTTCTGTTTCTCTCCTGCAAGAACACGATTGTCCGGCTCAGTTTATTCCCAATCCCCGGGACTACCAAGCAATTGACAAGTTACAAATTAATCATATACCTGTAGCTCTGAAATATTCTGGTTTAGCAGAACTAGAAGGCTTTATCATGCCTACATACCGTCTGGTGGTGGTGACTGACCGCGAGTTTTACGGACAGCATTCTCTAGCTACACCAGGATATATCCGCAAGCGTCGCCAGGCCAGTTCTAAACAAGTAGACCCTCATAAGCTGCGTCAGGGAGATTATGTAGTTCACAAAAGCCACGGCATCGGTCAATTTGTTAAACTGGAGAGTCTAACAATTAATCACGAAACTCGTGATTATTTAGTAGTAAAATATGCCGATGGCATCCTCAGAGTTGCCGCCGATCAAGTAGGTTCTTTATCTCGCTTTCGCCGCATAGGAGATAAACCGCCAGAATTGCACAAAATGACTGGTAAAGCTTGGGATAACACCAAAACCAGAGTTCGCAAAGCCATCAAAAAATTAGCGGTGGACTTGCTCAAACTGTATGCAGCACGATCCAAGCAACAAGGCTATACCTATGCACAGGATATGCCTTGGCAAGAAGAAATGGAAGATTCTTTTCCTTACCAACCCACCACAGACCAGCTCAAAGCAGTGCAAGACGTCAAACGAGATATGGAAAGCGATCGCCCAATGGATCGTTTGATTTGTGGTGACGTGGGTTTTGGGAAAACAGAAGTAGCTATTCGGGCAATTTTTAAAGCTGTCACCGCAGGGAAACAAGTTGCACTGTTAGCACCCACCACTATCCTAACTCAACAACATTACCACACCCTCAAAGAACGCTTTGCTCCTTACCCAGTAAATATTGGCTTACTTAACCGTTTCCGCACAGCTGAAGAACGCCGCACTATTCAAAAGCGATTAGCTACCGGGGAGTTAGATATAGTCGTGGGTACGCACCAACTTTTAGGCAAAAATGTCACCTTTCGCGATTTAGGACTGTTGGTGGTGGATGAAGAACAAAGATTTGGGGTGAACCAAAAAGAAAAAATTAAAAGCTTGAAAACTCAAGTTGATGTCCTCACCCTTTCCGCTACTCCCATTCCCCGTACTTTATATATGTCTTTGTCCGGGATTCGGGAAATGAGTTTGATTACTACACCGCCTCCCACCAGAAGACCAATTAAAACCCACCTAGCGCCGTTGAAACCAGAAATTGTCCGCAGTGCCATTCGTCAGGAATTAGACAGGGGCGGACAGGTATTTTATGTAGTACCCCGAGTGGAAGGTATTGAAGAACTCACAGCCAACTTACGAGAAATGATACCAGGGGGGAGGTTTGCCATTGCTCATGGCCAAATGGATGAAAGCGAATTGGAATCAACTATGCTGACCTTCAGTAATGGTGATGCGGATATTCTTGTTTGTACAACCATTATTGAATCTGGTTTAGATATTCCGCGAGTGAATACAATTTTAATTGAAGATGCCCATCGTTTTGGTTTGTCTCAGTTATACCAATTACGTGGTCGTGTGGGACGCGCAGGAATACAAGCGCACGCTTGGTTATTTTATCCCAAACAACAAGCTTTATCAGATGCAGCCCGGCAAAGGTTACGGGCGATTCAAGAATTTACTCAACTCGGTTCTGGATATCAGTTAGCAATGCGGGACATGGAAATTCGGGGTGTGGGTAACTTGCTAGGTGCAGAACAATCCGGTCAAATGGAAGCCATCGGCTTTGATTTGTATATGGAAATGTTGGAAGAAGCGATTCGAGAAATCAGAGGACAAGAAATACCCAAAGTTGATGACACCCAAATTGACCTCAACCTCACAGCGTTTATTCCATCTGATTATATTCCTGATTTAGACCAAAAGATGAGCGCTTATCGCGCTGTGGCCGCAGCGAAATCTTTAGAAGAATTAAAGTATATCGCAGCTGAGTGGGGCGATCGCTATGGTGCTTTACCGACTCCAGCAAATCAACTGTTACGAGTGATGGAACTGAAGCAATTAGCGAAAAAGTTAGGATTTAGCCGCATTAAACCAGAAAATAAGCAACATATTGTCTTAGAAACCCCTATGGAAGAACCTGCTTGGAATTTACTAGCAGGGAATTTACCAGAACATTTAAAAACACGTTTTGTTTATTCTCCTGGTAAGGTGACAGTACGCGGTTTAGCTGTGTTAAAAGCTGATCAGCAACTGCAAAGTTTATTAGATGCGTTCAATAAAATGCAAGGTGCTGTTGGTGAGGTAGTTGTGGTTTGAATAAAACTCTTCCATGATTTGTGAAATCTAAGATATGGGCTGTTGACTGTTGACTGTCAATAGCTACCAAAACATCAGGCGCAGTTTCCATTCAATTCAATATGATATCCCTAGGGAGTAGGATTCGTCAGAAAAGTATCTGCACTGATGATGGTAGCAGGACATAAAAAATAGATAAATAGTAGTCAACATTATAAAAACAGGTGTAGAGTAGTTGAGATCATCTATCAGTTTCTCACCTTTAAATCATCCATCTATGGATAGAAAAATCAAGCGCCTGTTGTTACTGGTTTTTTCCTGTAGTCTAGCTGGTGTAATTCTAGGCGGTACGTCGAGTTGGGCAAAAAGCAATCTTTGCTTGCAGTCCGAAACTGTCACAAGTGATTGTTTGCAACAAGAACCCCTGGAAAAAACTCTACAGGGAATGAGTACGGGTTTATTAGCAGGAGCAACCGCAGCTGGTTGTGCAGCATGGAATTTCCGCCACGAAGATTAATTCCTCATGGGTAAGTTAGCGTTTCCACCATACATATGTGTTCAAGATATGTGTAAAAGAATTCTAACCAAGAATGTAGAGACGTTGCATACAACGTCTCTCGAGATTTGAGAACAAACACATTTAAAAACGATAATTGCGATCCATTGGGAATGTTTTGCCATTCCGCACCCACAAACTAACGGGTACAGCATTTCCCTGAGGATCTACTTTCACTCTGACTGTAATTGGTTGAATTTGTCTACCTCGATTTTTTCTGGTTAGCTGCACGCTTTGGAGAATATCGTTACTAATTTGCTGGCGTTGCTCTTGTGGAAGGTAGTATGTTTCTATGCCATAGATAACAGCATTATCTTGATACACGCCTTTTAATGCTACTTGATTTCTCGGCAGGGATTGGGGTAAATTACTACTAACCCGTACAGGTTTCCAAGCTCTGGGAACACCACGGTTTGATAAATTTTGTTGCTCTTGTAAAATTAAGTACAAGTTAGTTCCCGATAGTAGTCGTCTGTTTCTTCCCTTATTTACCCTCAGTAAATCATCCCAACCAGGAAGTTCTCTCAAATTTTCAACACGGGATATGTTGTATTCCAACCTAAGATAAAAGTCCTGAACAAAATTGTTCGGGTCTTGGGCTAGAGTTTGCAGAATCACATCCCTCCCGGTGAAATTAGTATACATGGCTTGGGTGGGAACTGCGAGAATTATTCCGGTTTGAATCAACAAAGGAATTAACAGCCGCCATAAAGGTAGAGGCCGGTTCGCTTTTTCTTCAGTCGCAATTAGGTAGTCTCGAAAAGTCAGCTTTTCGGAAAATTCGAGTTCAGGAGATAAAGTTCTAAATGATTTATTTCCACTTGATTCAGAGGAGTCACTTCTCATGAGCGTAGTCCTAAATTAAAAGGTGATTGGTCACAATTGTGTCTGGTCAAATTACCAGAATTAGGAATAACGCAGAGAGCCTCTAAATAAAATGATGGATGGCCATTCTACCAGACCGAAACCTTGTAGGCCAAGAGCAACAACCCACTTATTCAAATTGTTATTAGGAATGAGATCGAGCAGGTGAGCGACGTTCAAACCAAAGTCCAGCGCCAATTAATGCCGAACCGCATAGAACAAAGAGAAGAGACTGAAAAAGTGGGTCTGTGTCGTATTCTATGGCGCGACTAATAATTTGTAGCATTAATAATAGCATACCTCCCCAAAAGCTGCTTCTGCTATTTAACTTTAATCCTTCTCGAATTAGCCCTGATGCGAAGAAAGCTAAAAGTACATTGAAGATGAAACTGCCTAATTCATCAATGCGCGTAATAGCTAGATGCCAGAAAGGTGTAATAATAATGAAAGCCAAAAAAGTACCAACCACAGCAATAGTGAAAATTAATTCCCGGCGAGGAGGGTTGTTTCTCAACCGCAGCAGCGATAACCATTGTAACACTGCTAAACCACTGAGAATGCCTAAATCAATGATGGGCAAAGACATGAACAAGTTATTTGTGCTGTTTGGGGCAAAAGAATTTAAAGTCGAGGCTACCCATTGCCAACGAAAAGACAAGGCATAAAACACCAGAGCGAAAAATAGCAATGCCAGGTTACGGGCGAGGGGTTGAAATAGCCTATAGTTGATGGTGGGAAACAGCAAATCATCATAGCTCCAGAATAATGCAGGTGGTAGTGCAAAAGCAAACGATGCTACCCAAGGAGCGATATTAGAAAAATTCAGCAGTGGTAGGGGATTGAGATTTAACTGTAAAGTAGTAGCAAAGACGAAAGCTGCCAAAACAAAAATCCAGCGCGAGCGACAAAAATATGCTAAGGGTACAAATAGTAACCACGACAACAAAGGCATATGTCGAACTACCAAAAGTACCCAATTCCAGTCATCTGCAAATACCGAGAATTCTCTTCTTCCCAGCCAATAACCAATTTGAATGAGGATAATTGCCATGATTCCCAGAGAACTTAAGGATAGACTGTAGGCCATGACTAAAACACCAAATCCCCAAGCAAAAAATAGTTCAGCCAGGGAACCATTAACATTGAAAATCTGTGCCATCAATAATATGTTTGCCCCTAAGATAAAACCACTTAGAATAAGTAGTCCTTCTCCGACGATGCGTTTAGATTTTTGCTGTTGATTTTGTTGATTGTTACCTGATTTAGCTTCTCTTTGGGTATAAAAACCAATGATAGTAGTGGAGAAAAATAAACTCATCATCAAGATGAATTTAACTTCTCGTGACCATAATCCCCAGTTTGCTGCTACAAAGGTAATTACACCTAAACACAAAAAGATACTACCTATAGTAATCACAATTACCCCAAAGCGATCGCGCGCAGCCCTTTCCAGATTATTAAATCCATAACGTTGTTCTAGGTTTTGATACTGTGAAGCGCTAATCAGTCCCTCATCTCGCCACAATTGTGCTTCTTGGCGTAATTTTTGCTGAAAGTTATCTAACATTTATGACTATCTCCAGTGTAGTAGGTTAGCTGAGAAATCATGTTTAGCATCGTGGTCATTATGCTTTCAGTATGCAGCCAACAGTATCGATAACATTGTTCTTATCTAACAATTTTACTTATGGAAAAACCATCAAATTTATTGCTTAAACTCTCACGGCGTTTGTTCACTAGCCTTGAACAACAACAAAAATTTATTGATTCATTGATTCATCCTCAGTCTTTTAATCCTGCTATTCTTTGGTGTCAAAACAAGCCAGATATATTGCCATTTACCGTAGAAACACCAACCAAATGGCAACCAGACTTTGTGGAGCGTTTATTATTAGGAGAAAAGCCAGGTAAACATCCTCTCCATGAACAAGGTTATTTTTATTGCTTGGATTTTTCTTCTGTGTTTGCGGCTGCTGTTTTATTGACAATTCCTCGTCCTGTAGGTTTGGTTTTTGATATGTGTGCTTCTCCGGGGGGTAAGAGTATTTTTGCTTGGAGAGCATTGCAACCTCAACTACTAATTTGTAATGAAGTGATCGGTAAACGTTTGGGAATGCTAATTTCTAATTTAAAGCGGTGTCAAGTTAGCCCTTGCGCTGTGGTAAATCGCGATTCTAGTATTTTTGCAGAAACCATGCCCTTATCTAGTGATTTAGTCATAGTAGATGCGCCTTGTACTGGTCAATCTTTACTGGCTAAAGCTGAAAAAGCACCAGGATGTTTTCATCCCACAGCTATTAATAGAAGTGCTAATAGGCAAAAAAGGATTATAGCTAATTCTGCTCAATTAGTTGCACCACAAGGATATCTTGTTTATATGACCTGTACTTACTCTCCTGAAGAAAATGAGGAGGTTTGTGAATGGTTTTTATCAAAATTTCCTCAATTTCAACCAATACAGGTGAATTATTTACATCAATATCAATCCAAGTTAACTGATATTCCTTGTTATCGGATTTTTCCCCAAGATGAACTAGGTGCGGGTGCATTTACTGTACTTTTTCAAAATACTCAGGAAGGTAAAGGGCAAGATGTAGATGTCAATGCTTTGTCTGGGTTGTGGATGAATAAAGTTTTACAGAAGTAAAAATAACAGTAAAAATTCAGTCTTATATTACCTGTAATTAACAATAAACATTTGCCGCCTCTTCTAACTGCTGATGAATAAAACTCCTCAAATTCCTATACCAACAGAATAGATATCAACAAAAAAACAGACCCCCCACTTCTCAGAGAACTCAGGGATCTGCCACTTGTGGTGACTACCTTTTTTTAAGTATAGCTACTTAAAATTCGGCTTCTTTGCGTAACAAATCACCAATAGTTAAGTTCATTTCAGCTTTGCCATCAAATACTGTGCCTACCTTACCTTGGTACATATGAATATAATTAAGTCGGTAGCCATCCTCTGGTAAAGGTATGTATCCCACAGAGCTAATTACCTCTGGTGCTTTCTGAATATAAAAATCAGTAAATTTGTAAAGTATTCCTCTACCTGAGAGAGACCTAGGATTAACATAAATAAACAAAGGACGAGCAAGTGGTTGATACTGGGCTTTCTCTACAGCTTGACGTGAAGGTAATACTGCACCACGTCCGCTATCTATGGAGAGTGCTTTTAACTTACCTTGATGTTTTTCGTAATAGGCATAGCCAAAGTAACCCAAAGCATTTGGATCTTTGCTTACCTCATATACTAATACATCATCATCTTCACTAGCTGTATAGTCATTACGAGAAGCTCTGGTTTTACCGACAATAGCTTCTGTAAAGTAATCAAAAGTACCAGATTTATCACCTGCACCATATAAAGTTAAAGGACGATCCGGCCAGGATGGGCGGACTTGATTCCATCGAGTAATTTTTCCCTGGGCTGCAGGTTCCCAAATCTTTTTTAATTCTGCTATCGTAATGTCTTTTGCCCAGTTATTTTGCGGATTAACAACCACCGTTAAAGCATCAAAAGCAATGGGAAGCTCTATATACCCCACTCCATTCTTCTTACAAGCTTCCATCTCTGCCACTAAAATTGGTCGAGACGCGTTATTAATCTCTGTTTCTCCAGCGCAAAATTTTTCAAATCCGCCTGTGGTACCAGAAATCTTTACGTCTATTTGCAGCTTATTCTTAGAGTTTTCTTGAAACTCCTGGACAATTGCTTGAGTAATGGGATGTACTGTACTCGAACCGTCTATTCTAATCGTTGTTCCAGTCTTGACTGTATTACTAACTTCAATGACGTTTTGAGACTGCTGACTTTGACTAGAAGTTGATTGATTTCCACAACTACTTACTAGGATTAACATTCCCAGTGCGAGAACCATATTCTTAATTGTTATTTTCATCAAACTCTCCATTGCGTGTTTTAACTAAAGTTATCTTCACCATTATTTCAAAAAAACTTGATATATAAGTAATTGTCAAGTATAAAATACAAAAATTTATCAAAAAGAATTGACATTACCCATAACCGTTTGAGAGGATGTTGTGAAACTTCCTCTTGATGTATAAAAAACTTTTCCCTCTCCCCCAATTCCCCTAAAAATAAGGGACTTTGAGGAATTTAGCCTTCTGTCTACACTTTGGATTGAAGCTGCTGGTAGTTGACTGGCAAGGTCAAAATGTAGGGTTATAGTTTCTCGGTGGAACAGGAGCATTGGCTATTGTCTGCAAGCAAGATGCTCACCCCACAAAAGTTTAATATTCATTAAATTATGCAAACTCTGGATAGTCAAATAATTTAATTACGAAAATATACCATAAATGATGGTATCTGACTATATCTGATTGTATTTTTGTTATTTAAACTAAATACGAAGTTTTTAGTATATTCTTTCTATGTCCCTGCGCCAATGTACTAATGCTCTTTCGCGATCGCTCTGTTTATCCACTGAAGGAACGGGTAACCCTGTGTTTCGATTGTATGTGTTCCAAGGATGATCAAGTCCTTGAAAACTAATTATCCCGTCATTAGGATAAATTCCGTGTTGTCCTCTCAACCATTGTTCAGCATAATATTGCCAAAGGTAGACATGATCATGAATTTCTCCTCCCAAACGACGCAGACGGCGAATATCTGAGATAGACAAATTTTGAGATTGAAATAATTTTTCTTCAAACCTGGTAGAGCGATCGCGGTTAAAGAGCAGAATTTCACTTCCATTTCCACGAAAGAATTCCACTATAAACCAATCACCAAAATCAAAGATACAAACTTCTGTTTCATTACTGCCGTCATCTACAAGAATATCAATATCTCGTGTTAATTCATCACTGATCCAACTAGTTGACTTTGGTACCAAAATACGCAGCCGTTCAAAGCGATCGCTATAATTTGACCAGAAACCCTTGCGTCTGTCCAGTTGATTTTTCTGATACTTTACTTCTTGATATTCTCTACTCCCTGGGGATAATAATTGTAAACGTGACTCCAAGTGACGAATTAGGGCTGTGAGGAGTTTATCAAAATCTCCCCAAGTAGCAGCACCAATCCATTGACGGAGTGCTGACTGAGCTTGTGATGATAGTTCACGCCATTGAGAATTAATGGTACGAGGCCCATAATTTTGACGTAACCATTCAACTATTGATAAGAAACAACTTCCTGTTTACGCATTTACTGTGGTTAGTAACTTATTGACTTGCTGATGTTGTTGTTCTCGGGACATTTGCTGAAAACAACGCAGTAACCATTGTGGCTGATTGTCATTAACAAATATTGTGACTACATAATTTAAAGCCTGACTAACCGCAGGAATGCTAGATGGAAAATTGGCATTTTTGAGTAATTCTTTAGGTGTAAGATTGTTTTCTTTTGCAACTAGAGCTAGTTGTTGATAATTGTTTTGCCTAATTGTTTCTATAATGACTATTTGAATGTCATTTTTTCCCCCTTGCTTGACAAAAGATACAAAAGTTTTCACTAAAGAATCACTAATAATTGATGATGACTGGCTGTAATGAAGCACTAACAGCCATAACAATCTTTGTTTCAGCCATAAATTATTCATTGCTACTGTCCAAATCAACTCTGAAGTTTCCTGACTGCTTTCCGGGTGTTCTTGATCCCATTCGGCTTTGTTGTAGAGACAATATACCCATTCAATACATTTAATTTGGTCACTATTTCCCTCTTGCAACGTTTGAATAATGTCATCTAACGAACGGCAACTATCTATTTCTGCTTCGCGGAGATTTTGCAGATGTGAGAATTGTTGAGAATTACGAAAATTATTGACTAATTGCAGTAAATTTGCTGGTTGTTGTAACTGTGGCTGCTGGAGAGATAAAGTGGGAAAATTAAACATGATGATTTTTGTTTAGTAAAAGTTATTTTCGTTGAAAAATATCAGACAAATCCTCTCCTTTAAATTGCAATTGAAAAGTTACTTTTCTATCTTTGGGGTAGTCAATCTCTTGACGAGCTTCAATTTCTCCCCTTCCAGAGGAAATGATTTTTTCACTCAGCTTTGATTTACTTTTAAATTGCATCTTGGGAGAGAAGATATATTCAGCGACTGAAAAAGACCTTAACAAACTCAGTTGTAAATTTGCGTTGTAATTACCCTTAGAACTAGTGTGTCCTTCAATCACTACCCGCGTGATTACATCCTCATATACAGGCTTGGAAAAAATTACATTGCTATAAACAGGGATAAACTTCTGTAGAAAATTTTGACCCCTAGGAGTTAATTCTGCACTATTTTCTGCAAAAAGTATACTTTCTGCAAGAGTGACCTCTCCGTTTTTGGCATTAACTTCTACATTGACATCATTGGAGTTTAAAGCAGAAATCACTTCTGCAATCACATCTTGCTTAGGTTTTTCTCTTTGACTCAACTGTAACGAAACAGTAATGAACAATAAAGCAAATATCATTAATAATCCAGACATCATATCTCCAATGGAGAGTAAAACACTGGAATTATCTTCTTCTGTTTGAGATTCTTGTTCCCACTCAGTAAAATCATTCATGATTATTAACTATTATGATTGTTTTGATCACGACGATAAGCTTCCGCAGCTACTAAGTAATTAGCAGCTTGGAGTAATTGGTGAGAAATCCTAGCGGTGGCTTCATCAGCTTGAGTGAAAAAGACTCTTTCAGATGCAGATGCTTGTTCTAAGTAAGTAACTAAATGTTGATTACTCATGGCTAAAGCTTGATTCAATTGTTCAATCATACCTGCATAAACTTTCTCAATCCTAGTAGCTTCTGAACCCAGCAATCGAGAAATTTCTATAATTTGCTCTAGTCTTTCTCCTGAGTGTAAACCTACAGCATTGGCAAAGTTATTCATAATACGAACCGTTTCCTGAATTCTTGTCATGGTTTCCTCTATCCCTGCGGATAACCTTAAGCGTCTTTCGTATTCATCGTTAAAAGCCGTCTGTAAATCATTGACTACCTGAGCTAGCCCTTGACGTTGCTCACCTAAAGTTTCTTCTAATAACTCATGTTGGCTAGTGAAGAAATTTTGTAAAGCTTCTTGATAGTTCAGACGAAATTGTTGTAACTCTTCCTGTACAGTGATGCGAGTGTTTTGCAGCATTGTATCAATATTGGAGAGGGTAGATATTAAATTTTCTCTAGCTGCATCCATTAATCGAGATGCTTCATTTCCAACTGTAGTAATGCTTTCAGTTTGTGTAGTGATAATAGCTACAGTTCTATCTTGAAACTCCTGAAGCATTTGGCGTTCTATTTCAGCTTGGGTATGTAATGCTGCTTGTAAGTCTTCGCGAATACCTCTAAAAGTATTAGCTGCTTGACTGGCGCTACTTTCAAAAGCAATTTTTTGAGCATCTATAGCCTGAACACTAGCATTAACTGCTGACTGAATTTCTGTAGAAACGCGCTCCATTACTCCTTGAGTATCAGAACGAAATTCGTTTAAAATAAACTGTAAATTACCAGCAAAATCTTGCAATTTTACTAAAGTATCCTCTTGGAATCTTTGGATAGTATTTACAGATTGGCTGAGACTTTGAGAAATTCCACCGAGTTCTTTTTTGAGTTCATGGACAGCTTGAGAAGCTTCCTGAGTGAGTTTTGCGCTTCTGTTTAGTTCAGCTATCAGGGGTTCAATTAATTGTTCTCTTTGTTCTCTAATTAAATTCTTTAAAATTTCTCCACCTTGGTCATGTTTAATGTCTTTTAATAGTGATAGTTCTTCTTTAATACCCTCAAAAATGGGATACATCTCTTGTCCTATTGCTCTACCAATAGCATCAGGACTTAGTTTACCTTGTGCTTCAATTAATTTTGTAAATGAAGTTGTGATAGTTCCAGCAGTTTCCTCCAGACTTTTTGCTGCTCCATCAATAGCATCAAATTTTAACCGAGATAAAACTCTTGCAGGACTTTGGACAAAAGCAATTTTATCTAGTTCATGGCGTACTTCCTTAATACGTTGGCGTTTTCGTTCTTCTGCAATTGCTAATACAATAGTGAATATACTGCTAGAGCCTAATCCCATCAATGAGGTAGAAAAAGCAGTTTTCATACCTCGTAGTAGCTGAACGCTAGCTTCTAATAAGTTAGAACTATTTTGCTCAATATTGCTGATATCTATTTTCGATAGTCCTTCTTGAATACCATAAAAAGTCCCTAAAACACCAATGGCAATGAGAATAGTAGGTACAAAACGCCAAAAACTACTAGGAATAGAACGGGTGAAAACAGTTGGATATTGTAATAATACAAATCTTCCCCCCTCAACTTGGGCGTGGAAATTACCATCATTATTCTCACGAATCCTAACTAAATGCTTTTCGAGCCACCGGGATACTTTATCATCTGAATTTCTTAAAGTTAGACTTAAAACTTTTGAAGTTTCATCACTCGGTTTGTTTTCTTTCAAGTCTTCAATAATTTCTTCATTTTCTTTCAGATTTATATCTATAGAACTAGAAGGCTCATACAGAAATCTAAGTTTTCTTTTCAAGCGTTTAATAATTTTTTGATTTTTTTCCTGATTTCTAAATATTGAAAACCTATTGAAAAAACTATGCAGAAATCCACTTTCGAGTATTACCGCTATTAGCGCCACCAGAAAAACAATCACAATAATCCAATGAAAAAAAGTATTTTGCCAAAAAATATTAAGCACAGTTAGAATCATGTTTCTTCTCAACTTCTAATGGGATGATGAATTGTTCTATTTCTTGAGCAGACAATAATTTTTCAGCAACACGTACTGGAAGATGAGCAGCGTTCCAATAACCTTCTATGGGTTCCCGCAGAATCAACCCATAGAGTTCTTCCATTTCTGTGCTGTCTGTAGAGGTATCAATTTGCAAATAAACTTTTTCAGGAGCGTAATTCCGTAAAAGTTGTACTTGTAACCGATTTTTTAACTCAGCTAGTGAGTCTGATAGGGCGGAAGCATAATCACCGATTTCCTCAGCTAACTTCCAGCCTTGATTGATCGCGATAATTTCTTTGACTAACTCTATCAAAGGTGGTTTCCACTGTATCATATACGTTTGCTCACCCCCAAGGGACGATGGCTGTGTGAGGTAGGATAGATAACTCAATCATTATACAAGCTGATGGAAGACGCATATTCCAATAAAGAGGTAGGAATATTTTTAATAACGAACCACAGATCCAGAGAAGACACGAATCTATTTTGTCGGTTATGGAAGTTGTGTAATTTTTGTCATCTTTAGTCAAGGGTAATAATCTTTACCTTTACAAAAAAAGAGACACTGAATGTCTCTATAGTAACTGCAATTGCCATAGTTATGGCCATATTTAATCTGTGGTCTCGGAAGTGCTAGCTTTTAAATTTTCAAAAAACAGAGATATACAAGGTAAAGTGCCGAGGATTGTGGCTAAGACTGCTAAAAATACAGAAATTGCCAAAATTTGCTCACGAGGAATTTCCAGGACGCCTCGTAAAATGACTTCGCGCAGTGCGGAAACAATAGTAATTTCTACTGCTGCGCCCACAGAAATACGCTGCTCTTGTAAATAATCAATTAAGAGTCGAAATAACTCTACTAAAATCAAAATAAATAAAATATCAGATGTTACTTCCCGTAAATCTAATGGATGTAAAAAGGAGTAAAACATATCTCCCAATCGGATCAGCATCACACCAAATAAGCCTAAGCACAGGGAAATAACAATGAAGTCTTGGAAAATTTCTAAATTCCCAACAATTCTTCCTCGTTTAAACCAACTTTTTACTTCTGCAATCACCCGCTTTGGCATAGTAACTCCAGATATTTTAGTTTCTTCTAAATTTATCTTAGGCAATTCACAATTTTAAAAGTTATTCTGGAGAACTTTTTCACATCAACCTCTGGGGTCGGTGAGGATAAAATGGTTGATTTCAACTGACTTCAGCAATGAGACTCTTCATTTATTCCCTGGCTCCCTCCACTAGAGTAGCTGAAGTCATTGCTTTGACTAATGCTTTTTTACCAACAGCCTCTTAACACATCCGTAAACCTGTGGGTAAAAAAAATGGTGCATTGTCCTTTATAACAACACACCCCAAAGATTTCCTTTAATCAAACTTACTCAAAATATGGCTCACATCAACTGCTAACTTTTGTCCTAATTTTAGGAATTGACGACATTGATGATTGTCCTCTTGACTGATTAAAGATGTGACACATAGGGGCACAATTTGACTGTGCAGACAACTAAAGTATAACTCTTGAGATCTGTGCAGGGATATACCGATATTTAGCTGATAGCTGACATCAATTAAGCGTTCTAAAGTTTGGATTTCTGTAGCCAAACTGCCATGGATATCGTGCAACAATTGCCAAAGTAATCGCGTGATCAACTGTTCTAATATCTGCCTACCTTCGGGAATATTGAGCCGACAATGTAGGTGTTTGGCCTCAGTAGCGATCGCTTCTAGTTCTGCAATGTGATTTAAGCTCGGTGTTGGTTCTGTGATATCTTGCTCAAGCGATCGCAATATCATCATACAACGTGATCCCAAGGCAATCTCTGCTGCCACCTGCAACTCTTGGGGAACTTCTAGTTCGTCTCGGTGAAATGCCATCAACACGCCATAATTATCACGGTATGTTTGGGTATACAGTTGGTCTAGACGTGTCAGTGTTTCCTGACTAAGTAAGCGCATAATTCGGTGACGTTCTTCTGCAAAAAGATTCTGCAAACTGAACGTATCTTCTTTAAATAGCTGTGTCATCACCAAAATAGCGTGAGACGCGCTCGCCTGACGCAATGCTATAAACAGCTTTTCTTTCAATTGGCTGTAATCACGTCGTCCGGTAAATAATTGAGTGCAGCAATGGAAATCCCAGCCACCTAAATGCAGGACGGCAAAGACCAAATTTTCACTTTCCCAGGTAATTTCTGACACCAGCTTTAAATGTCCTACCGCCAGTGTCAATGATCCCATGCGTTGGAGTTGGTAATCTATCTCATTGATTGTGTAGCAATAAACCCGCTTTTGATCAGGATGAGGATATTTAGTAGTTTGTTTTGTGACATGGGGATTTGGCTTTTCTGTGGATTTGTGATTACCAAATAAAGAAGTAATAGCATAATGTGCAGCTACTTGTTTAACGCTGACTTGGGCAGTTTGTACCATTTGCCGATACACTTCCGCACCATTTTTAAAGATATCTACATTACTGGGAGCTAACCCTAAGCGTTTGAGGAAACCTTTTTCTAACTGTACACCTGCCACGTCTCCAGCCAATTCTAAGGCACGGGCGGCATAGCGGAGAATCTGCGTACCTTCTGGGCGAGAAATTTCTTCAAAAAACCAGCCACAACTAGTGAACATCAGCAAAGCATGACGCTGCATTTCCAACAAGCGCAAAGCATCTACTTGTTCTACTGCTATGAGTTTGTGGGTTTGATGGCGGGTCAGGAAGGAATTAATATTCCCAGGAGAGCGATCGCCCATGACCTGGATATATTCATCTCGCGCTTGCCAGGGGTCACGGAACAGCTGTCTACCATTTTCCTCATATACATCAATCAGCTGATCCCGCAGCCAATTTAAAGCATTTCGCAACGGTCGCCGCCATTTTTGATGCCATACACCACCTTCACCACCACAACCACAGTCATCCTGCCATCTATTGACACCGTGGGCGCAACTCCAAGCTGTAGCTGCTGGTTTAATTTCTACTTCCCAAGTGGGAGGATTGAGGCTGAGATAGTGAGCAAAGTTGGTCACTGTCCAACCATGGTTAGGAAACTCCGCAACAAAAGCGTAAGCTAAGGTTTTCTCGGTTCCTTTCTTGTGGTGTCCAAAAGTTTCCCCGTCTGTAGCTACCGAAATTAATTGTGCTGGACGATGATCTCCACGCACTGCGGAGCCGATACGTCGGGCGAAGTGACTGGAACTATAAACCACATCACTAAAACCCATATCCCTGGAAATAGGCCCATCGTAAAAGAAAATATCAATGTAAGGAAGGGAATTATCAATATCTTTAGTTCCTTCCTTTGTTGTGCTCAGAGGTGAAGCCGCAGTACTTAGTTTTGGCTTTAAATAACAACGATAAGGGCGGGTGGGATCAATTTGACTACCGCCGACTTCTTGCCATTCTGGGTGGGGATGATTCTCTGTTGGTAGGGGACGACAACGCTGGGCCTGGGATGGTGCAAGGATAATAAACCGGATTTTTTCAGCCACCAAAGCTTCTAAAGTGGGATAGTCCACACCAGTTTCCGCTAGCCACATACCTTCGGGATCACGTCCAAAACGAGAGCGGAAGTCTTCTTTTGCCCAACGAATTTGGGTGTATTTATCCCGTTCATTAGCCAAAGGCATAATGATGTGATTGTACACTTGGGCGATGGCATTGCCATGACCATGCAAACGCTGAGAACTCTTGAGATCTGCTTCTAAAATTCGCTGATAAACCTCGAAATCGTAGCGTTCTAGCCACGACATCAGCGTTGGACCGATATTAAAGCTGAAGTATTCGTAATTATTGACAATATCTAATACTTCGCCCTGGTCATTTAACACCCTAGCAAAAGCATTGGGGCGATAGCATTCCCAATGAATGCGTTCATTCCAGTCATGAAAAGGTGCTGCACTGGGTTGACGTTCAATCGCCTCTAAATAAGGGTTTTCCCTGGGTGGCTGATAAAAATGACCATGCACCGTCACATATACACCAGCGGCCTGTTTCAGGGGGTCAGTCTGATCAGTATCGTTGGCTAGTGAATGTGATGTAAAGGTTGTGCCAGGGTTCACTGGCATTTCAGCAGCAGAAGTCATGTATATTCATCCAAATAAAAAACTTACATTCGCGCCCAAAACTTGGCCTTTAAACCTTTTTACAAGGGTTTTAATCCAAAATCCGGTATAGAGCAAAACTATGGGTATAGGATACAGTTAAATCTCCCCAAAAATTGTTTGACTAGAGCGGTAAATCTGCGTTATCTCACAGACATTAGGATTTTTTATTAACAACGTCTGTCAAATATTTTAGAGTCTTTTCTTCTATTAAACCCTATATTTAGCGGAAAATGCTAGTTTAGATAGATATTTTTACTACGAAAGTTTGCTAAAACTTTATAAATTGCAATTTTATTTTACATCTGTAGTAGACCATTGAGTAAATACTATAAGGATTTGAAATCAATGAAAACCATATCCAAAAGATTATAATTTGTCACAAAAGCCCACATGCTTGAGAGTATCCTAGTATTTGGTTGCAGAGTGCTTGATATATTGCGAATAATTAGAAACATCTGTGCATGATCATCTCACTTGAAGGTAGAAAATGTCAGTTAAAAACACTCTCTTGCTGATTTTATTACTGTTTATACCAGTTTCTTTAGCAGCCCACTTTTTAGAGTGGGGAGATTTGATAGTCTTTATTACAGCTGGTTTAGCAATTTTACCCTTAGCGGCCTGGATGGGTACGGCTACAGAAGAAATAGCCGTGGTAGTTGGGCCAACCTTGGGAGGATTACTAAACGCCACCTTTGGCAATGCGACAGAGTTGATTATAGCTTTAGTGGCTCTGAACGCTGGCTTAGTGGATGTAGTGAAAGCTAGTATTACAGGTTCGATTATCGGTAACTTGTTACTGGTAATGGGTTTTTCCATGCTTTTGGGTGGACTGCGCTACAAGGAACAAAAATTTCAATCGGTTGTAGCCCGGGTAAATGCTTCGTCAATGAATTTAGCGGTAATTGCCATTCTCTTGCCAACGGCAGTGAATTATACTTCCACAGGAATTAGTGAAAAAATTCTGCAAAATCTTTCCCTTGCAGTGGCACTAGTCTTAATTCTGGTGTATACCCTAACGCTGCTTTTTTCCATGAAAACCCACGCCTATCTATATGATGTAGGTGTTGCAGAGATAGAAGCAGAAGACACCCACCATACCAAACCCAATATATGGTTATGGAGTGGGGTGTTGTTAGTGTGTACTTTGTTGGTAGCAGTGGAATCGGAAATGTTGGTAAGTTCTTTGGAAGTAGCCACATCTCAACTAGGTTTGACATCTCTATTTACAGGGGTGATTTTAGTTCCCATAGTTGGTAACGCTGCTGAACACGCCACTGCAATCACCGTAGCCATGAAGAATAAAATGGATCTTTCCCTGTCCGTAGCCGTGGGATCAAGTCTGCAAATTGCTTTATTTGTCGCGCCAGTTTTAGTGATAGCTGGGTGGGTACTTGATAAACCGATGGATTTGGATTTTAATCCTTTTGAACTAGTGGCTGTAGTGGTGTCAGTTTTCATTGCCAATAGTATTAGTTCTGATGGTGAATCCAATTGGTTAGAAGGGATTTTACTATTAGCTGCTTATACAGTTTTGGGGTTTGCTTTCTACTTCCATCCAGTCATGGATAATATTGGTTAATATGTCACCTTAGCGGTCCTTCCCCTGAGCAACCTTAGGGTGCTGAACAACCCCACGGATTTATCCGTGGGGTTAAAACAGCGCAACACGCCATCCTATATTTTCGGTGCTTTGTCTGATGGCAAAACAACTTGTTTTTAGGGGGTGTGTCCCAAAACACAAGTGTTGAATGTTAAGAAAGAGGTGATAAAAATAGCCCAAAATATGGTAAATTCTGGGCGAAGTATTAAAATAGAATAATTGATAATGATTATAAATTCATTTCCCAAGATTGTCAAAGACATCCTCAGACCGTT
>NZ_JANQDJ010000028.1:0-44402 GCF_029891685.1 Umezakia ovalisporum Ak1311
CAACAAAACTGTTGACGGCTTTTGTGTCCATATTGCGGCTAAAATTGCCTCTCACACTCTACGTCTTTTGCTTCGTCGCCGTTTTGGTATTAATGTTCTCACTTTCCAGTCTCAACCTATTTAATTCACATTAGGCGTAAGATTGCTTTTTGCTATTTCCCCAGGCTTTGTTAAGCAATGGACAGGGAATTATTTTTTACAGAAAAATGAATTGTTTCAGCAAAGTCCCCAAGGAGTATTTACGTTTTGTGAAACAAAGCTAGACTTTTTGCCTTGTACCCTGAACACCTTACGCCCCATCGCGGAATTTGCTAGAGTTAACACACCAGGATTTTTTCAGTTAAATCTCTGACAACGCCAGCATACGAGGCTATCCATGCTTACAAGTACGCTACTTCAATCGAACCAAATTCCCACATTACAATACTTTTCCACTCCAGAGCGATTTGATGATACTTGGGAAGCCCCTCTGGCTACCCTGCTTGGACTAGGACGCGCGGCAGGTGCTGACTTCATCGAATTATTTTTAGAACGTCGTAACTACATTAGTTGTTTGGCGGAAGACGATGCGATTACTAGTATTTCGCCGACTTTAGCTACAGGTGCGGGTGTTAGAGTGTTTCGTGGTAAAGCTGATTGCTACGTCAGTACCAATGACCTTTCCTTTTCTGGGTTAAAAGCGGCTTTGGAAAAAGGTCTTTCGATTCTGGGATTAGAATTACCTGCTCATAACGCTTTCATTCCAGAAATTAATTTAGAGTTACTCAGAGACTACGCCACAAAAAGAGGTAAAGATGGATGGCTACCTCTGTGTAGTTCTATCCGAGAAATGGGAGAGATTCTACTGGATGGCACTAGCCATCTGAAGGAAAAAGCCAATCATGTACAATCCCGTCGGGCTTCCTATTTCCGAGACTGGCAAGAAGTCTTAGTTGCGGCTAGTGATGGTACATTTGCCCGTGACATTCGCCTGACTCAATCGGTAGGATTTAATCTATTGTGTGCTGATGGTGCTCACCGCGCTTCCATTGGTGAACGCGCTGGTAATACCAGTGATGCTAATTTCCTGAAAACTTGGGATTATCAACAAGCAGCCGAACAAATAGCGGAATCTGCCGGCAAAATGCTGTATGCAGATTATGTAGATTCAGGTACTTACCCCATTATTATGGCGAATCACTTTGGTGGGGTAATTTTCCATGAAGCCTGCGGACACTTGTTAGAAACTACCCAAATTGAACGTAAGACTACTCCTTTTGCAGACAAAAAAGGGGAAAAAATTGCCCACGAAAATCTGACAGCGTGGGATGAGGGTCGAGCAGAAAATGCCTTTGGTACCATTGACATGGATGACGAAGGAATGCCCGCACAAAGAACCCTATTAATCGAAAAAGGTATTCTCAAAAATTTCTTAGCAGACAGAACAGGTTCTTTGCGTACTGGACACCCCAGAAGTGGAAGTGGTCGCCGTCAGAACTATACTTTTGCTGCGGCTAGTCGGATGCGGAATACTTACATTGCACCTGGGGAACATACCACGGAAGACTTATTTAACTCCATTGATAAGGGTATTTACTGTAAAAAGATGGGTGGCGGTAGCGTGGGGGCTACAGGTCAATTTAACTTTGGTGTAGACGAAGCTTATTTAATTGAGAATGGCAAAATCACTAAACCATTAAAAGGAGCGATTCTGATTGGTGAAGCCAAGGAAATTATGAATAAAATTTCCATGTGTTCCCAAGATTTGGAACTTGCGCCTGGCTTCTGTGGTTCTGTTAGTGGCAGTATCTACACTACAGTTGGGCAACCACATATCAAAGTGGATTCTATAACTGTTGGCGGTAGATAGAAAATCCTGAGTGTGTTCGTGTCTTAGTGTTTGACGATAACACCAAGACACAAAATTACAAAAAAATTACAAAGTAAATTTTTGGCGCGATAAAATCTTCAATCCCAATTTCAAAATTGATTATGCCGAATATCACAGAAATTGCTCATCATGCCAAGGAAAAGGCTAGTAAACTTGGTATTAAAAAATTTGACATTTATGGTTCTACTATTGATGAAACCAGCGTCCAGGTGGATCAAGGTGAACCGAAGCAAGTTAAAGCCTCAAATCGTTCTGGGGTAACTGTTCGTGTCTGGAATGAAGAAAATACAATGGGTGTTACCAGCACAACGGATGTGGATCCCAAGGGTTTGGAATTAGCTTTAAAAACAGCCTACGAAGCTAGTTTTTTTGGTGTGAAGGAAAATGTTCCCGATTTTAGCCCCGAAGCAACTGTTCTTATCCCCAATACACATCAAGAAAAGTTACCCCAAGCACCTGTAAATGATTTGATTAATAGTTTGTTGGCTGCGGAAAAAGAACTTTTAGCAGCTCATGAGGCTATTAAGGGTGTACCTTATAATGGTTTGGCTCAAAGGGATATTGACCGATTTTATCTCAACAGTGACGGTGCAACTAGAACTGAATCTCGTTCTTTAGCGTCGATTTATCTTTACAGCAAAACTGAGGAGGATGGTAAAAAGCCCCGCAGTGGTAGTGCTTTTAGAATTGAACGGAGTTTAAATAACCTCGATATTCAGGGATGTATTCAGGAAACAGCGGAGAAAACCGTCAGCCATTTGAATTATGAAAAAATCAAATCTGGTAAATATCGAGTTGTTTTCTCTCCCAATGCTTTTTTAAGTTTATTGGGTGGGTTTTCTAATTTGTTCAATGCTCAAAGTATTTTGGATAATCAAAGTTTATCCAATGCTGATGATTTAGGTAAACAAATTGCTGCGCCCCTGGTGTCGGTTTATGATGATGCACTACACCCAGCAAATGTTGGTGCGGAGAGTTTTGATGGTGAAGGAACTCCTACGCGTCAAGTAAAGCTGATTGAAAATGGTGTATTGATAAGTTTTCTCCACAGTGCTGGTACGGCGAAAAGAATGAATACCCAGCCTACAGGTAACGCTAATATTGGTGCAAAAGTTAGTGTAAGTCCTAACTTTTATCATGTTTTTGCAGCGTCGTCACCTGGACAAGAGTTGAGCTTAGAAACCGCGGAAAATGTGGTCTTAATTGATGATTTACAAGCTCTCCATGCAGGAGTAAAACCTTTGCAAGGTTCGTTTTCTCTACCTTTTGATGGTTGGCTGGTTAACAAGGGTGTGAAAACGAGTATTGAGTCTGCAACTGTTGCTGGGGATTTCTTGGAATTATTGAAGTCGATAATTTATGTAGAGAAAGAGGTAGAGTTGTCCCCTGGTGGAGTATGTCCAAGAGTTTGGGTTGACCAGCTTTCTATTACTGGGGAATAAAATTGGGAGTTGGGAGTTACTTTTTAACTCTTAACTTTTATTTTTTGCTACCACTGCCAAGATTAATATCAAAACAGTGAGCACCACGCAATTGATTTGACCATTGTATAGGTTTGCATCGCTCAAATCGGGGTTGGTAAAGTGAGTCTTATGGAAGGTAGCACCATGGGCATATGCTCCTGTGAGATAGGCAGAATAGAAGTTAGCAGTGGTTAAATTTGTGCCTTATGGGTTCACCTGTTCTAAGTTGCCATGGAGGGTTAATTTACTGATTAAATCGATTGAAAAAAATACCTTTAATATGATAGCCTGACTGCAAGGTTACGTAAAAAATCAAATTAGCTCGTAGTAGGCGGCTCTAGCCTAAAATCCTCACTACGAACGTGGAAACAAACTTATTTGATGGCAGTTGCTGAATCTTTGCCACTGCCCAATAAGTATAACAGTGCCATGCGAATGGCAATACCACTGGTAACTTGGGACTGAATGAGGCTAAATTCTGGGTCATCCATTAAATCTGAGCTAATTTCTACACCACGGTTCACTGGTCCTGGATGTAGTATTTTAACGTTGGGCTGGCATATTTGTAGCTTTTTGCGTGTGATACCAAAGGTTTGATGATATTCTCGTAAGCTGGGAAGTAGGTGAGCAGTCATGCGTTCCTTTTGCAGGCGCAATGTCATAACGAAGTCGGCATCTTGTAAAGCTGGTTCTAGTTCCCAATGTAGAAATAGCTGACGGTTGAGTTTTGGGGTTGAGTCGGTTTCATCTGTTTCTAAAACAAAGTCAGCAAATAACTTAGGCACAAGGGTGGGTGGTGCTGCTAGATGCACTTGAGCGCCACTGGCTGTTAAACTCCAAATATTTGATCGCGCTACGCGGGAATGTAAAATATCTCCAACGATGGCGATTTTTTTATCTTTTAACAATTCTAAGCGGGGATGACTGCTGTCAATTAAAGTACAGATGGTAAATAAATCTAGCAGTGCTTGGGAAGGATGCTCATGTTGACCGTCACCGGCATTAAGGACACTTACTCGCACCCCTAGACGATCCATTTCTTGGGCGATGGCATTGGGTACTCCCGCCTCTCGATGACGGACTACCATTATATCAGTTCCCATGGCCAAATAGGTTTTGGCTGTATCCAGAATTGTTTCTCCCTTCGTCATGGAAGAACTTGCAGGAGCAAAATTAAGGGTATCTGCGCTGAGACGTTTTGCTGCGAGTTCAAAACTACTGCGGGTGCGTGTGGACGGTTCAAAAAACAAATTTGTCACCACCTGTCCTTGTAGGCTTGGTACTTTCTTGGTTCGCCGTGACAACACTTCCTGAAAACTAGCGGCAGTCTGTAAAATTGTATCATATTCGGCGGTTGTGAAATCAGCCAGGGAAAGAACGTGATGACGATTCCAGGTGGTAGTAGGCATAAATAACTTTGGATGTTCTCCGTAAGGACGCAATCATATATGCAGTGCAAATGATAGCACTTACCCTCTATCCCAATGGAGACCTTTGACCTTGGGTTTTGTCGCTATGAATCTGATATTTGCTCTATCCATATGTTCTTTTTGTCAAGTAGTTGCAAAATTTATTTACATAATGTTATATTCAGTTACATAACAAAGTAAACAAAACAACCAATGACTAGCAAAGGCTTTAAGATCAACAAAGTTAGTAAACGTGATCAGTTGGCAGTTCAGCAAAAAGTGTATGTAAATGAAACTCCAAAAGTAGGTTTTACTGAATATGCAGAAAAACTTAATGGACGTTTAGCAATGATTGGTTTTGTTGCGCTAATTGCTGTAGAAGCAATTACAGGAAATGGCTTAATTGGCTGGTTAACTAACCTGTAAATGGCAGATTTTAGAATTCACCAAATTAATTAAAGCTAAAAACATAAACGAGAAAAATTATGAAAACTGATTTTGATTTCCCCCGGAAAGATTTACTGGGTCCCGTGGTATTTAGACCTAATTTTAATAACTTTGAAACAATTAATGTTAACCAAGCTTGGTCTTTATTTTTCAGTGCCGGACAAGATGACAGCAAGCTAGGAAGAGAAGTTGAGTTAGGACGTTTTTTCACTAACCTTCTAATCGCGGTGGGTCTTACCGAAACCCTGTGGGGAATTTACTTCAATCACATGGGTTGAATAACTATTTCCCATTTATCAATTGCATAAATTCCCCAGAAGCCTCGATGACACATCGAGGCTTCTTTAAAATGTTTACTTTCTTTGTTCCTTAATTTTTAATAATGGCATCTAACAAAATACCAGCCCCAAAACGAACAGGATCATTGCAAGGTAAATTAGTTTCGGCTGTGGTTTGAGCGATGGCCTCAAGAGCTGTAAACTCATCTAAGTGAGCTGTATTTAAGGCTATACCAACTACAGGGACATGACCAAAAGCACCGCCTGCACTAGCCACACTTTCATACAACTGAATCACTGTTGGTAAAGAGGGAATAACGACATGGGAATGATTACGGACTTGAACTTGTCCTGCCCGATGTGCCAATATTAGGTGTGTTGGTTGGGAACCACGGATTAAAGGTAAGGTGGCGGTGGAACCAGGATGCAAAAGTGAACCTTGTCCTTCAATGTGGAGGATGTCGTAGTTTTTGCCATAACCCATAACCATTTGCTCTACGGCGCCAGCGGCAAAGTCTACCCGCACAGCATCTAAGGGTATACCATCGCCTTCTAACATGACTCCGGTTTGACCGGTGGCTAAGAATTTAGAACGCCACCCTCGGCGCTTTGACTCTCGGTGTAATTCTAGGCTAGTTGACATTTTACCGATGGCCATATCAGTTCCCACAGTCAGTACCCGCAGACAGGGGAGAGTATGAGCTAAACCACTAGCAACACCTAAATGGGGTGGTTCTTTGCGTACATCCCAAATTAATTGTTCTGGTTTGAGAAGTGCATTTAACTCTGGTATGTTTGCTAGTGGTGTATGTAAACCGTTTACTAAAGACATTCCAGCTTGTAGAGCATTTTTAATATCTTGCCAGTAATCATCGGGTAAGGCACCGCCTTTAGGAGCAATACCAATGACCAAAACTTGCGGTTGATATTCCAGTGCTGCTGTTAAGGATGCTACAATTGGCACATCACGCTGAATTCCTGTTAATTCTGACAAAGATTTGCCAGGAGACTCACGATCAATCAAGGCGACGATTGACGATTCACTGTAGCGTAAAAGTGCTAGCCCAGTTTTGCCCTGAGTGCCTGTAATTCCCTCATGTAGCAGAATTGCTACTCTTTGATTAAGCGGTAAACGCACTGTATTGTACCCCCAAGCCAGGTAAATCATTTGGTAAAATTTTTCCTTCTTGCACCAATGCACCCGTAAAGGGGTCATCAGTTAAGTTAAGGTGACTGTCTAAGTCTAAATAATCAGCTAATGGTGCTAACTGTGCTGCGGCTGTGTTGGCAATGGTACTGTCAGAATAGCAACCGAGCATCACTTTCAACCCATGGGCTCGGGCTGTATGTACCATGCCCATGGCCTCGGCGAGTCCCCCTGATTTCATGAGTTTAATATTAATACCATCCACGTAGTTTGCTAAGTCAGGAATATCGGTGCTGGTAAGGCAACTTTCATCAAGAAATATTGGCAGGGGAGATTTTTCCTTTAATTGGACTAGGCTAGTTTCCTGACCTCGTGGTAGTGGCTGCTCTACATATCTTATCCCTAAATCCGCTAGCCAATTACACATATAAATAGCATTTTCTAAACTCCAACCCCCGTTTGCATCCACGAATAATTCTCGACCGGGGGCTTCTTGTTGCACTGCTAATAACATTTGCTGGTCTGCATCTATACCATCTGGGTTACCTAATTTTACTTTGAAAAGACGAACATCAATAAATTCTAACCAGTCTCGCACCCTAGCCTTAGCTCCGGCTGGTGAATTAATGCCAATTGTGAGGGAAGTCGGCACTATAAGATTACGGTCAAGTCCCCAAATTTTCCACAGAGGTAATTTTACAGCCTTACCTAGCCAGTCGTGCATGGCCATATCCAGGGCTGCCCTCACGGATGAAGGAACCTGTTGTTGTGTCAATATTTGTTCAATTTGCTGGCGCTGCAACGGGTTGAATGGTTCTAATACGGGAGTGAGTTCTTGCAAATAGCCTTTGATGATTTCTGTAGATTGACAGTGAGTGCCTAGGCTAAATGGTGATGCTTCACCCCAGCCTTCAATGCCATCTTCTATAATCTTGATCCATATATTTGTCGTTTGTGCTGTTGTCCCACGACTGATTCTTAAGGGAAATCTTTTATTGAGAGTAAATAAATTTACTTTTAATTCCATAAGTATGCTCAATATTGGGCTAAAGCAAAAACAGTGTAAGTTTAAATTTTAGATTGTTTGAGGTGTTTGTTATAATTTTTTACGTTCATCATTTCATTGGCTAATTTTTATTTTCAAAATTTATCTATGAATAATATCAAGAAATGGAATATCCTCAAATCAGAAATAGTTTTAGAACATCCCTGGTGTCAAGTTAGACGAGATGAAATAGAATTACCTAATGGAAAAATTGTAGATGATTTTTTTGTGGTTGTTAGACCGGAGATTGCCTTAATTTTACCGATTACAAATGAGGAAGAAATTGTTTTTGTCCGTCAATATAGGCATGGTGTTGGTGAGATTCTGTTAGAACTACCTGCTGGGGGTTTCGACCCAGGTAAAGAAGATGCTGCAGTGGCAGCAGTGAGAGAATTAAAAGAAGAAACTGGGTATTTAGCGGAAAAAGTGACTAAATTAGCGACTTTATATGATAATCCGGTGAAAGATACGAATAAAATACATTTATTTTTAGCTGAGAATGTGGCAAAGTATGGAGAGCAGACACTAGATGTTACGGAAGATATTGAAATTGTATTAGTTCCTGTAGAGTCAGTTTTAAATAAAATTAATCAAGGTGAAATTGCGGTAGCAGGAACTATTGCGGCTCTCTTTCTAGGGTTAAATTTTTTAAATTCATGATCATATATGCTGCTATTTGCTTTGACAAAAATCAGTACACTTCTAGTTTATTTTTTACTGTTAGGTAGTTTTTAATAAATTAGTAGCAATTTTGGTGTGAGTGGCGCGATGACTAGACCAAGGTGTAAGCTATGGCAAAATTTTGCCGGTTTTTTAAAATAAAGTCAACAAATACCACGGTGTGGTCTCATGAATACAAAGTAGTATTAAGGAGAGAGAACAAGTGGTCAGGGGAGATTTAGTAATATGTAGGAAAAGTGAACTAATTTTGCCCGATAATAAGAAGTTAATTTCAAATAATTAAGAAATATTTCTTAATTATTTACTGATGTGCAAGCTTTACAAACTACTGCTTAAATGAGCTAATATGCTCAAGTTCTTAATCAATTTTTGCACATTGTCTTGAATGTGCAAGTATAAATGAGAAAATTGGTAAAAATCTGAATTTAGAAAATATCCATGAGGATATTTCTCAACACAATCGTTTACTTTGACGGACAATGAGCAACAAACCTAAAATTATTGTCTTAGATGATGATCCCACAGGTTCACAAACAGTTCACAGCTGCTTGCTGCTAATGCAATGGGATGTGGACACTTTACGCCTCGCCTTGAAGGATGATTCACCCATTTTCTTTATCTTGACGAACACGAGAGCGTTACCGCCAGAGTCAGCAGCATCTGTGACTACAGAAGTTTGTCAAAATTTAAAACGGGCCTTGGCCGCAGAAAATCTGAGTGATTTTTTGATTGTCAGCCGTTCTGATTCTACATTACGAGGGCATTATCCTATAGAAACCGATGCCATCGCTGAAGAACTTGGGCCATTTGATGCTCATTTTCTTGTACCGGCATTTTTTGAAGGGGGACGCATCACCCGCGATAGTGTACATTACTTGAGTATTGATGGTACACCGACACCAGTACACGAAACTGAATTTGCCCGTGATTCGGTGTTCGGCTACCATCACAGTTACTTGCCCAAATATGTAGATGAAAAGACTCAAGGGCGTATTAGTGCAGAATCTGTAACCAGGTTTTTACTTGATGATATCCGTGCTGGTAGTTTAGAACGCTTATTACAACTCAGTAATAATCAGTGCGCCGTGGTAGATGGTGAAACTCAAGCCGATCTAAACTGCTTTGCTGTGGATGTGCTAGAAGCATCTAGTCAGGGAAAACGCTTTTTGTTTCGCAGTGCTGCGAGTATTTTAACGGCTTTAGCGGCGTTACCTCCTCAACCCATTGCCGCAGAAAATATGGCTGAATATGTCCGCAAAGGAAAGCCGGGTGCGGTCATCGTTGGTTCTCATGTGAAAAAGACCACTCAGCAGTTACAGGCGTTATTACAAGTGGAAGGAACCGTGGGAATTGAAGTGGATGTGGCGCGGTTACTGGATGATCAAGAGAATGAATTTGCTCAACTCCTAACCCAGGTTTTGGAAAGTACAAAAGCGGTGCATAATGCTGGTAAAACACCAGTAGTTTATACTAGTCGTCAGGAACTCACTTTTAATGATGTCAGGAATAGATTGCAGTTTGGGGTCAAAGTGTCTAGTTTATTGATGGATATTGTGCGGGGTTTACCATCTGATATTGGATTTTTAATCAGTAAGGGTGGGATCACCTCAAATGATGTTTTGAGTAATGGTCTATGTTTAAATTCAGCCCGTTTACTGGGACAAATTTTAGCCGGTTGTTCAATGGTAATCACTACATCAGAACATCCTCAGTTTCCCAATTTGCCAGTGGTGCTGTTTCCTGGTAATGTTGGCGATGCTGATGCTTTGGGGACGATTTACAAAAGATTAACTAGAAATAGATATAGTAGTCCTTAATGTTTGGTCAAATCTCGTTTATGGGCTGTTGACTTTTGACCGTTGGCTGTCAACTGTTAACCGTCAGCAGCCACAAATGAGGTGATAGAAAAAATAAATAGGATTTTTATAGGTAAGAACGTTAATACATTTTGCAATTGACTTAGTATTGATAATTACTTGGTGTATCTTTTGGCGGGTGCTGCATGACTTCTGATTCCCATATCCCCAACTTAGAGTCAAATTTTGAACTTGCTGATGCAGGGTCAATTTCTCATCTTTCGGATTTAGAAGTGAATTCTACCGTTGCTGAGGATAATGCCTCAAATTTCGCTATTTCTGATGCAGATTCTCATGATATCATCCCGGATAAAGAGCTAGATTCTGTTTTGCTATATTTACAGTCTAATTCTGATTCTGATGATCAAGAGTCAGATTCTGCCCCGACAGATACAAGATTTGTTTCTGTGGTTCAGGAGGTGGATTTAGATATGAATTCTCCTGAATTATTAACAGAAGAGAATAGGTTAAATAACCATATTCAAGTGCAGTTAAAAAGTGATGGAGAAAAACTGCTAGTAATTTTGCCAACGGAATCTCAAATACCAGCCTCAGAACTCGCTTGGTCTGATATTTGGCAACAGTTGAAGTTACGGTTAAATGCTAGTGATCGGTTACGGACATCAAGGGCCCCAGTAAATTTGATCGCACAAGACCGTTTATTAGATGGTAGACAACTGCAAGAATTGGCCGAAGCCTTTAGGGAAGCTCAACTTGAGTTAAAATCTGTAAGTACTAGTCGTCGGCAAACCGCCATCGCGGCTGTGACCTGCGGTTATTCGGTGGAACAACTCCAACCTGAAACTTCTTTGCATTCTGAGTTGAAGTCCGGGACTAAAACTCCAGCAGATGCTCTCTATCTAGAAATGACCGTACGTTCTGGAACAGAAATTCGTCATCCAGGAACAGTAGTGATTTTAGGAGATATAAATCCTGGTGGTATCGTAGTTGCACAAGGAGATATTGTAATATGGGGACGATTACGTGGAATTGCTCATGCGGGTGCCGGAGGCAATCGTGAGTGTCTGATTATGGCCTTGCAAATGGAACCAACCCAGTTGCGGATCGCAGATGCTGTAGCTAGGGCACCGGAGAAATCACCGATGCAGGTTTTTCCTGAAGTGGCGCACATTACGCCCGAAGGAATTCGCATCGCCAGGGCTAATGATTTTTCCAGAAACCAATTAAATAGGTTAAATCAGATTCCATAAGTATTTACTATATTTCCTGAACCCTCATCGAGGGGAACTCTACCATGACTCGCATTATTGTGATTACCTCCGGTAAAGGGGGAGTGGGTAAAACCACAGTTTCGGCAAATTTAGGCATGACTTTAGCCAAAATGGGGCGTCAAGTTGCTTTAGTTGATGCGGATTTTGGTTTGAGAAATTTGGATTTGTTACTGGGACTAGAAAACCGCATTGTTTATACGGCGGTAGAAGTTCTGGCTAGGGAGTGTCGGTTAGAACAGGCGTTGGTGAAAGATAAGCGACAAACCAATCTCGTATTACTACCAGCAGCCCAAAATCGGTCTAAAGATGCGGTAACTCCTGAACAGATGAAGTTGCTAGTGAATGCACTAGCCCAGAAGTTTCAATACGTAATTATTGATAGTCCGGCTGGGATTGAAAACGGGTTTAAAAATGCGATCGCTCCAGCAAAAGAAGCTCTAATAGTAACTACACCGGAAATTTCCGCCGTTCGTGACGCTGACAGAGTGGTGGGGTTACTAGAAGCACAAGGCATTAAGCGTACTCATTTAATCATTAACCGGATCAGACCCGCAATGGTACGGGCAAATGATATGATGTCTGTGCAAGATGTTCAGGAACTTCTGGCAATACCCCTAATCGGGGTAATACCTGATGATGAACGTGTTATTGTTTCTACCAATCGCGGGGAACCTTTAGTGTTGGGGGACACTCCTTCTTTAGCTGCCATAGCCTTTGATAACATTGCCCGTAGATTGGAAGGAGAAAAAGTCGATTTTCTTGACCTCGACGCACCCCACGACAACATTTTTGCTCGTTTGCGAAAATTGTTTCGGACAAAGATTGTTTAACTCTTGTTCCAGTCTCCGCATACCCATTGGCAATGATTCTTGAACTTATAGAACGATTTTTTTTACGTACTCCTGACAACAGTCGCAATCAAGTGAAACGTCGCCTACAGCTGGTGATTGCTCACGACCGTGCTGATTTAGACCCTAAAAAGTTGGAAAAAATGCGGCAAGAGATTTTAGAAATAGTTTGTCGCTATGTAGAAATTGAGACAGAGGGACTAGAATTTTCTCTAGAAAGTAATCAACGAACCACAGCGTTGATTGCTAATTTACCCATCCGTCGAGTCAAAGAAACCACAGCTGAATTAGAAAACAGCGAGCAATCCGAGAGTAATAGTTAGATTAACTGCTATTCTTAAGGTGTGTTGTCCCATGGTGCAACAACGCTCCACGTTAATGGCACACCAAGCCTTGAAAGCCATAATACTTGAAAGCCATAATATATACAGGCTAAACCACCAACCAAATACATAAGCCAAGTTATGAAAAAAAGTCAATGGCCACTTGCAGCTATTTTTTTAGGAAAGTATCAGTAAAGCCGTCCTAGAAGGAGGGGGTTTTAAACCTAGATTTTCGATAAAGAGCTGTTATAGTTACCAGAAATATTTGACTATACTTCTAGCTTTGTAAGGTGTAACCTTTATTGGGCTAACTACAAGCTCCTCTATTGATTTTTTATCAAAGATAGAATCCCCAACTACCCCTCTCAATATATTTAGGGAACCGTTTAAATCTGCTGAATATGTTTTCCCAGAGTTACGCCTATTATTTGAGTGTGTGTAAAACAGATTCCCATTGTTCTTGGGTGTAACAACGGGAATTGAGGAAGTTTTGCAGAAATTATCGAGAAGCAACTTGTGGACTTGCCCAAAGTTCTGGAATTTTTTGACCAAAGGTAATAGGCTGATCCGCATCTGTTGTGTCTAAAGTCTTACCATCGGTGGAAACTTGCACCAAAGGCCAGTTTTCTTCTCCCATTTCTCCCGCACGAAACAGTGCATGATCAGGCTTGTTTTTACTCCAACCTAATAGAACTGCTATTTTCTCATGCTCATGTTCTCCACGATGTGGGGCAACAGTGTTAATGTGATTTTTTTCACTATCCCAAATTACTGCTTGATCTGTGGAATCACCTGTGTTAAACTTGCCTTCAAACTTGCGTGCTAAGAAGCGATCGCTTTTTTGTGACCAGCTAACGGGAACTAAAACTCCTATTTTCCCATTTTGATTTGTATCCTCTGCTTCCAGAGATGGGAGATTTTTGTTTAACACTGGATCCCCGATAGGTGCAGTTGAAGCCATCACCCGCAAGTTTTTAGTTTGCCTATCTTCCACAAACAACACACTGCTAACTTTGCTGTTGTACATTTTGGGTCTTACTTCCAGTTGCACCCTGCTGTAAACAACGTATCTACCATCAGGAGAAGTCACAGGTACACTACGATAGTGGCGAACTCCGTAACCTCCATCGGCAGCAATAGCTTCCTGGGTGGCGAGAATCCATTGCCAAGGAATTGGATGAGGACTTCCTATGGGATCAGTATGTGATGCGTGCGCTTCATCGATTTCTTCTACAGCAGGTGTTTCGGGTATGAAAAGTGGTTGGAATTCCCCAGGTATTGTTTTCAAAGATTTAGTACTGAGCAATTCATTGGGGAACTTGGTATTAGCGCTGTCACCAGGATTAAATCTTTCCCCTAAATTCAATTTACTCACAGGTGTTTCTGGAATTTGTCCTAGTTCCACTGCTACTAATGGATTAACATCATCACCAACAGAGAAAAAATCATGAGCTAACAAAGACTCTATTGTGCTGATTTGTAATGTTGAGGGTTTACTAACAGAAGCCATTAATAATGGCATGGAGTCAGATCCTTCTTTAAATGAGGTGATGGGAGATGATGTTAACACTTCCACTAAATAAGGTTCATTCATAGTAGCAACTGGCAACGGCGCAAAGTCCAATTTTGCGCTTGTGGGAGGAATTTTTGTGACTACTTTTGATTGTTTTGCTGATGTGGAATGACTAAATGCCCCTAGCAAAGGTGCGATCAGCATCACAAGGACAATATGATTACGAAATGGTTGAAGGCGGAAGGATCCTGACAGCAAGAAGAGTTTGAGCATATGTAGACTCTCTAAAGAGGGCGGGTGCTGTGTGAAGAGCAATGCCTAAGAAGCAAGAAAGTAGGCGATAGTTACACGTGTAAGAACAGGCTAAAATGTTTAAGGCCTTGAAAACAATAATTTATCTAAATTTTGGATAATTTCACAAAAGTTTAATATCATGCTCCATACCTCTTTACTAACAAATTGTTTTTTATTGGAGATTACCACCAAAAACGAATGCAGATCAACGAGAAGTTACTGCATAAAATGGGGTCTTACCTCTGGGCTTAATACCCGAGTACATGGAAATTTGTGTGAGTGAAAAATTGTTGAACCCGTCATATAGGGCACAATTGCTAACAACACAGAGGCAAAGCAAAATAAATGTTCTGTTGGTACACAGCCCTTAGCAAAAACTAAGGCTCAGGTAGTTTCCCTCTTAATTGGTGCTGAAATAGAGCAGCGCCCGATAACGGTGAAAGTGAGGCGTTACTTTAAAAGCTGGGACAAGGTAATGCACAACTCAATGATGGTGACGCAACCCCACAGTTCAGCAAGCCCTAGGTTTGGGCTTTTTAGTGACTTTTGGTTCCCCGCCGAACATTAACTTATTTTTGTTTATACTGTACGGGACTAACTTCCGCACACTACAGTCAATACCAAGTTTTTGGACTGTGGGCTTCTCGTGCATTGAGTCTACCAGGCTAACCTGCTTTTTGCCAATATAATACTACCTTAACATGAAAAAAATTAATTTTGTAGTTTTTTTTTTAAAGGCTGGATAAGATAGCAGATAGCACGCGGATAGCACATTGACACCCCTTCCTCCAGTTGGTTCTCAGTGGTTTAGTATTTACTTACTATTGAGTACATAAATGGGCAAAAATTGATAAGACTATGTTATGCAATGTGGTCATGACTTTAGTTTTATGTTGTCCTGTAGGAAACATTAATTATTTCACATGAAAGTAGTATTTTTTGGAACACCTGACTTTGCTGTTCCAACCTTAGATAAATTACTGAATCAACCAGATATTAAAGTTTTGGCCGTTGTTACCCAACCTGATAAACGTCGGGAACGGGGTAACAAACTTATACCATCACCAGTAAAAACCGTTGCACTTAACCACAACTTGCCTGTGTGGCAACCACAAAAAATTAAAAAGGACACTGAAACTTTAACTCAACTGCGACAACTTAATGCGGATGTTTTTGTGGTTGTGGCCTATGGACAGATTTTGTCAGCAGAAATATTGGATATGCCGAGGTTGGGTTGTATTAATGTGCATGGGTCGATTTTACCGAAGTATCGTGGTGCAGCACCAATTCAGTGGTGTCTGTACAACGGCGAAACAGAAACCGGGGTCACTACGATGCTGATGGATGTGGGCATGGATACCGGGGCGATGCTCTTGAAAGCCACTACACCTATTAGATTGTTAGATCATGCCCAAGATTTGGCTGAGAGGCTATCTGTTCTTGGTGGAGATTTGTTACTGGAAACTTTGTTTAAGTGGGAAAGTAGGGAAATTGAGGCTATTCATCAAGATGAGTCTGAAGCGACCTATGCACCTTTGATTCAAAAGCATAACTACAGTTTGGATTGGTCAAAGAGCGCTATTCAATTACATAATCAAATCAGAGGTTTTTACCCTAACTGCACAGCCACTTTTCGCGATCAAGGAATAAAAATTCTAGCCTCTGTTCCCGTTGGTGATGCTTACCGTTATAAGCCGACAGCTGAGTTAATACAAATACACCAAAAATTGCCTGATTTATCAAATATATCGGGTATTCCAGGAGCAGTGGTGAGCATCGCCAAGGGAATTGGTGCCATTATCCAAACGGGTGAGGGTTTGCTACTTTTACGAGAAGTTCAGTTAGCTGGTAAACGTCCCCAGTCAGGATGGGATTTTGTTAATGGTAACCGTTTAACTGTGGGTGAAATGTTGGGCAATGGTTAACCCTTGGTAAGTCGTTGCTAACTCTTGACTTCGGATTTTTCGTAGAAGCGGCAAGAATCACAAGGACCTTCCGGGTTGACAGCACAGCGCATAATTTCTGACTGTGCATTGTAGCTACAGGTAGCATCACCAATTACCCAGCGTCCGTGTACTAAAGTTTTCTCTGTTGGTTTTGTGATAGACTGCACGTAAAGGGCTATATTCCGCAGGTGGTAACGCCCGGATTTAAATTGGTATCTGTGACGGCGTTCTAATACTGCATAAGTTTTACCTTGAAAATCGACGTAGTTTCCTGGTTGGGGTGTCCAATCAAGATGGAGTTTGCCGAGGGACTGACTAGGATTTGTCAGAATCACCTCGCTAGGTAGAGACTCTGGATGCATAAGTTCATGCTAATGTGATTTAGACTAATTATAAAGAAAATCATGAAAACCTCAGATAAACACTAACATATGGGGGAGCCGTGGCTGCTGAGAGTAAGTTTTGACCCACTTGTTTACAATATAGAAAATTAGGTGTATTGAGCAAAATCTGTGGTCGCCAATTTGTTTAGTTAGACAGTATATAATTTCCCAGCAATAATTACTATACAGAGGTCCCATATTGATTTGATTGGTGTTGACTTCACTTCATAGAAGTTTACAAATAAGGGACATTTGAGACGACAGAAACCTAAATACCCTGCTAAGATGCCATTGGTATATAAGCAATAGAGAGATTTCGTAAATCCAAATTTTTATAAGTGCCCATTAAATTGTTTAAAGTTATGTAGCCTTTTGATTACGGACTATAAGCTACTGCTGTAAACTATGCTTTGATATATGATTCTTTTGCAGAAAAGAACACTGGAAAGGAGCCTTTTTAATGTCTCATACCGTAAAAATCTACGATACCTGCATTGGCTGCACCCAGTGCGTCCGGGCTTGCCCCACAGACGTGTTGGAAATGGTACCTTGGGATGGCTGTAAAGCTTCTCAAATTGCCTCTTCACCCCGCACCGAAGACTGCGTAGGATGTAAGCGTTGTGAAACTGCTTGTCCTACTGACTTTTTAAGCATCCGAGTTTATCTAGGTGCTGAAACAACTCGCAGCATGGGTCTAGCTTATTAGGGAGTTTATTGCCAATTCCTGATTTGGTTGACATTGAGTGATTCCATAGCAAGGTGCTTTAGGATGGTGGGGTGGGTACTGCTCACCCTACTAAATTTTTCTCTCAGTCCAACTAAACACCTGACATTTTCCTTGGCAAGGAAAATGTCAAAGCTGAAAAATCAACACCATATCTGGTAGCATAGAGAGCTAATTCCGCCTTGTTTATTTGGACAAAATGGTGCTTTTATGTTACCAACTAGATTAAATTAAATCATATTCAAATCAGAGTGGCGTAGGTAATGTGTGGAATCGTTGGTTATATAGGCACTCAAGCGGCAACAGATATTTTAGTGGCTGGGCTAGAAAAACTCGAATATCGCGGTTATGACTCCGCCGGCATAGCCACGGTTTGGGAAGATGAAGTACATTGTGTTCGGGCTAAAGGGAAACTAAATAACCTGCGTTCTAAACTAGAACAAACAGTGACTCCTGCCCAAATTGGTATTGGCCACACTCGCTGGGCAACTCATGGTAAGCCGGAGGAATATAATGCCCATCCCCACATGGATATGGCCATGCGGGTGGCGGTGGTACAAAATGGCATTGTGGAAAACTACCGGGATCTGCGTGAAGAACTCAAACAAAAGGGCCACCAATTCGTTTCTGAAACCGACACTGAAGTAATTCCCCACCTCATAGCTGAATTCTTAAACAATCCTCCAGCCCCCCATGTCCCCACTTCCCCTTCTCGTTTTTTAGAGGCGATTCGTCAATCTGTTAACCATCTTCAGGGAGCATTTGCCATCGCAGCCATATCTGCTGATTACCCAGATGAATTGATTGTTGTCCGTCAACAAGCTCCTCTGGTAATTGGCTTTGGCCAAGGTGAGTTCTTTTGCGCTTCCGACACACCAGCAATTGTAACTCATACTCGTGCAGTTTTGCCGCTGGAAAATGGTGAAATTGCCCGGATGACACCATTAGGTGTGGAAATCTATAACTTTGCTGGTGAAAGGTTGAAAAAACAACCACGAATGCTGAATTTGAATCCCACCATGGTAGAAAAGCAGGGATTCAAACACTTCATGCTTAAAGAAATTTATGAGCAGCCAGGAGTAGTAAGAGCCAGTTTAGCAGCTTACTTTGATACTGAGAGTAATTCTGCTGAATCTCCTTCACCAATTAACCTCGGTTTGTCTACTGAATTTTACGCAGATTTAGAACAAATAAACATTGTTGCCTGTGGTACGAGTTGGCACGCGGCATTAATAGGAAAATATTTAATTGAGCAAATAGCTGGAATTTCTACTCAAGTACATTATGCTTCTGAGTATCGCTATGCACCCTCGCCCTTAACGGCAAATACACTAATTATTGGTGTTACCCAATCAGGAGAAACTGCTGATACTTTAGCGGCTTTAGGGATGGAAAAAGAACGTCGCCAAGGGAAGGAACTTAAGTATCGAGCGCGACTTTTAGGTATTACCAATCGCCCAGAAAGTAGTTTGGGGTTAATGGTTCCCCATATTATCAACACTTTAGCCGGAATTGAAATTGGTGTAGCAGCTACGAAAACTTTTACAGCTCAACTTATGGCATTTTACGCTTTGGCGTTAGATTTAGCTGCTCGTCGTCAGACAGTTGCGCTAGGGAAAATAGCGGAGATTATTAACGGGTTGCGGCAAATTCCTCAAGAAATTGAAACGGCTTTACAAACTCAGGAAAGTTTAACGGAACATTTAGCACATGATTTTGCAGAAACCAAAGATTTTATCTTTTTAGGTAGGGGAATTAATTTTCCCATTGCCTTAGAAGGAGCTTTAAAATTAAAGGAAATCAGCTACATTCACGCTGAAGGTTATCCGGCGGGGGAAATGAAACATGGACCCATTGCTTTATTAGAAGCGAAAGTTCCAGTGGTGGCCATCGCGGTTCCTGGTGGTGTATACGAAAAAGTGATTTCCAATGCTCAAGAAGCCAAAGCCAGAGATTCTCGGTTAATTGGTGTAACTCCCTTCAATGATGGCGAAGCTGGGGAAATATTCAACGATTTGCTCCCGGTTTCCCAAGTGGATGAGTTGCTATCGCCTATTCTCACTGTGATTCCTTTGCAACTATTGGCTTATCACATAGCAGCCCGTCGCGGTTTGGATGTTGACCAGCCTCGTAACTTGGCGAAAAGTGTTACGGTTGAGTAATTTTATACCTTGGTACAGAAATTTTTGTAGTAAGATAAAACAGTTTAACAAAGGGCGATGCCATTACCTTTGTCCGGTGGCCATGGCTTTTTTTATTTCAGAGTTTATTTTGGCTATTACGGTAGCCAATAAAAAGCCAATAAAGTACATATAAGCTATAAGCAAAACTTTATTGACTCATTTCCACGGTACTTAGAAAATTTTTTAAATAAATATCGGAAACAACATCTCAAGGCTGCTTCAACACTGATGAAATGTGATGGTGAGTGGAGGGTAGTGTAGGAATAAGACCTGGGATAGCCCAAGTGCTGGGTTGTCAGTTTACTTGCCAAAATGTTGTTTTTTGGTTGAAATTAGCATAGCTTAACAACAACCTTAAACTTTGGCTACAGCCTAGAAGGCTGTGAAAGCTTCACCAAGTTGGCAAAAGTCTTGGTGTTGTAGAAACTATTTATTAAGATTGTGGTGAATGCCTAGATATTTACAGTATTGTTGCTGTAGTATGGTCTTTGGCCAGTAAGTATTCTTACAAAGTTAATAATAACTTTTTGTTTTGCGGATATCTCTAAAGATTCTTGAAAGACTACACTAGCCTATTTCAGAATCAGTATAAGGATTTTCGTTTTTTTTAATGTCCAGTTTTCTACCCCCTGAAATTAAGATGAAACTAATCAAAAAATCTGAAAAACTTCTCCTAGATAAAATCAAGCTCATGGAGGAAGCAGAAGAAAAAGGTGTTCCACTGGATAGTGTGATTCCCCCAGAACCCATAGTTGAAGAATATCAAGAATATATAATAGAGGATAGGGAAGTTAATTATATTCCTTTACGTACTCATCCCATAGTTCAATCTGTGGGTAACTCAGGTTGGCAAGTTTCGGATATTTGGAAGGATGTAAGAGTAGATAATTTCTCCGGTTGATAGAAGTAGTCACAGTATTCAATCTTGTTAACCCTGGGGAGTAGAAGTCCCAGAACTACACAAACCAAACTGTCCTGGGCGGAACTTGAGTTTTCGCTTTTTCCGCCGAGGCTGAACCTTGGGGAATTTACGTTGATTTTTCTCAAGCAATTTTTTTATCTATTTTCACACAGACATGATGGGTAATCCGGATCAAAGCTTTAAGTATTTTGTAGTACAAATAAAATTGTTTAGTAATTTTCTCGGCTTTGATTTTTTTGGTGATATAGTATACAAGGATGGATAAAATAAAAATGCTGTAGCCGTGAAACAAAAGCCAAAACCAAGGATCGCCTTCCTTCGTGAAAAAGCAGGGCTAACCCAGCTTGAGCTATCTCGTCTTGTGGGCGTGACTGAAAGCACTATCCAAAATTGGGAAAGCGGTAGGACTGGGACAGATTATATTGAAAGAATCATTAGGTTTTGCAAAGTCTTGAATTGCCAAGTAGAAGACCTAATTGAAGATATGAATGAGTCATTAGACAAGCCTGTGGGTAGACTAGGCTCACGTTAGGTAAAATGCACAATTTATTGAGTAGTGGGAAATCAGCCTCAGTGAGGGCTGGCACTTCTGAGACAAAAATTACTCAACAAGGAAAGCCAAGTATAGCTAATTCTCACGGCATTGTGGGCTACAGGTGGCTGTGCTAACAGTGCTAATAAAGTAATTAGTAATTTTTAGCTCCCGAATCAATCAGAATTCCTGGCTATGAGATTATGGTTGCTTTTATTTTGCTTCCATAAAGCATCAACTGTTACAAATTCATAGCCTTGGTGTAGCAATTGGGGAATCAGTGCTTGAATTGTCACAGCAACATATTGTCCACCAAAGGAACCATCATGCAAGACAATTAGTGAACCATTTTGCACTTGTTTAATAACTCGTTGGACTACGGTGGCAACTCCCGGGCTGACCCAATCTTCCGGTACGACACTCCACATTACTGGACGGTAATTCCATTTGAGGAATAGTCGTAAAGTTTGGGGTGTAAATAAACCGTTGGGGGGTCGCACATCTCTAACTTCTTCTGGTGTCAAACCACAAGCATTGTAAATAGCCAGTTGAGTTTTTTCTAAACTATTTTGCAGGTCATTTGGGGAAAGTGTGGGAAAACAGCGATGCTCATAACCATGTAATCCAATCCAGTGTCCGCCATCGCATATAGCTTTGGCAATAGACGGAAAGCGGTTCACACAAGCACCCAAGCAAAAAAAACTGGCTTTGATGTTGTGACGTTCTAATACAGTCAATACTTGGGGTGTGTATTCCGGGTGGGGGCCATCATCAAAAGAGATAGCAATTGCTTTGACATGGGGATTACCACTCCAAAGACAGTTAGGAAAACTGGGTTGGAGAATGTGATAAAGAAAAGGGTATAAGGGCGCTAACTGCATTTTGAGTTTTTTGTAGCTTGTCTTAGTTTAGCGGTTAAAAAAATTAAGATATTTGTGCATTAGTGACTAATTAAATATAAACTTCTATGCGCTTATCTTCACTGGATGTTTTTCGAGGTATTACCATTGCTGCCATGATTCTTGTTAACATGGCGGGAGTTGCAGGTGATGTGTATCCCCCCTTAGCCCATGCTGATTGGCACGGCTGCACACCAACAGACTTAGTGTTTCCTTATTTTTTATTTATTGTTGGTGTAGCAATGTCATTTTCCTTATCAAAGTACACCGAAAAAGCTTACTGGCGTATTTTACCCCGTGCCGCCATACTCTTTTGCTTGGGGTTATTACTCAATGGCTTCTGGAATCAGGGGATTTGGACATTTGATTTAAGCAATATCCGTATTATGGGAGTATTACAGCGTATCAGTATCAGTTACCTGTTTGCTTCCCTTGTAGTCCTTAACCTACCGCGGAAAGGACAATGGATACTAGCAGGTGTATTACTTATCGGCTATTGGCTAACTATGATGTATGTACCAGTTCCGGATTTTGGGGCGGGGGTACTGACACGAGTGGGGAACTTTGGCGCTTACATTGACCGCTTAATTATTCCCCAAGTCCACCTATATGCAGGTGATGGATATCAAAATTTAGGCGATCCAGAGGGATTATTTGGCACTATTCCTGCTATGGTTAGTGTGCTTATTGGATATTTTACGGGGGAATGGATACGTAATCAACCAGTAGAGACACGCACCAGCCTGGGGTTAGCATTATTTGGTATTGGTTGCTTAATTATTGGTTGGGGGTGGGGCTGGGCATTTCCCATTAACAAAAAACTGTGGACAAGTTCCTATGTAATGTTCACCAGTGGTTGGGCTTTAGTATTATTAGCAGCTTGTTACGAACTGATGGAAGTGCGAAAAATCCGACGCTGGAGTAAGCCTTTTGAAACTATGGGCTTAAATGCCATCGCTTTATTCATTGCATCCGTTTTGTTAATTAAAATCCTAGTTAAAACCAAAATTGGCACAGGAGAAACTGCTCTCACCACCTACAACTGGATTTATCAAAACATCTTTGCATCTTGGGCGGGTAATCTCAACGGTTCACTATTATTTGCCCTAGTCACCCTTTTATTTTGGTTAGCAATTGCTGACCTGATGTATCATCAACGTTGGTTTCTCAAAATTTAACTGTGAACTTCTGGGCTTCCCCATGAAATTCTTTTCTTCAGATTGCAGGTAAATGAGCTACGTGGATCAACAATCAAACTCTTGTAGTGCGGGCACACTACGGCTACAGGACGCAAGCCATGGGATGCGCTCAGTACAAGTATTGCCCGCTAAGGGTGTAATTCACTCAAATCAAGTGTGCTGTAATGCCAATGTCAAAGCCCCATAAAGAATACCTATGTCAATACTTCCACTTTTTCAGCGGCCTTAACTTGATCAAGAATTGTCCACAACTCTTGCAACATTGGTTCTAACCCAGTGCGGGTAACTGCTGAAATCAAAAAAACCGGAGATAGACAAAGGTGATTTAGTTGAGTAGCCAATGCTTCTAAATCTACTGTTTCTCTATCAACTGCATCAATCTTGTTCAAGGCTAAAATTTGCGGACGCTTTGCTAAACCTCGTCCGTAGGCTTGTAACTCTTGCTGAATTATTTTGTAGTCACGAATCACATCTTCGCTGGTGGCATCAATTAAGTGTAGCAGAACTTTTGTGCGTTCAATGTGGCGCAAAAAATCGTATCCCAAACCTGCACCTTGGGAAGCACCTGCAATCAAACCGGGAATATCGGCGAAAACAGTACCATCACCAGTGGGTTTTCTGACTACACCCAAATTGGGAATAAGAGTTGTAAAGGGGTAGTCAGCAATTTTGGGACATGCAGCTGATAGAGAAGAAATTAGTGTAGATTTACCAGCATTTGGTAAGCCAATAATACCTACTTCTGCCAAAAGTTTCAACTCTAGGCGCAGTACCTTCATTTCGCCAGGTAGTCCAGGTAAAGCATATTCTGGGGCGCGGTTACGGTTACTCAAAAAATGCTGATTTCCTAGTCCACCTTTTCCACCTTCAGCAACTAGAAAACGTTGTCCAGGGTCAATTAAATCACACAGTAAAGCACTTGTACTGCCATCATAAACAGAAGTACCAGAGGGAACTTCAATGATAAAATCCTTACCATTAGCTCCAGTGCGATTGTTTGGCCCACCACGTCCACCATCATCCGCTTTAAAATGATGCTTGTATTTGAAGTCCAGTAAAGTTTGTAGGTTTGTATCAACAACAAAAATTACTGAACCGCCTTTTCCTCCGTTCCCACCAGAGGGGCCGCCTGCTGGTACGTATTTTTCACGTCGAAAAGCCACGATACCATCGCCACCTTTACCAGCTTCAACTTCGATTACTGCTTGGTCAATAAATTGCATAACTTAGCCATTAGTCATTGGTTATTGGTCATTGGTCTTTGGGAAGGATACCAATTGATTTCAGATATGGAAGCATTTTTAAGACAATTGATCAACGAGTAATTCCTGAAACCTCCTACTTGACATATCCTACTAATCACCAATGACCAATGACTAAATATATGCTGAAATATCCTCACCACATTCATCTGCTAAATAGGAGAGGGCGCGAAAACGTAAACCCACTAGTTGCTCATACAATGGGTTGAGTTGACACAATGGGGGTATATGAACAATTTTGTGTCCAAATAAAGTTATATCCCGCTCAAAGGGACACTGAGAGGGAATCATTTTGCACAAAAAACGGGCAACCGTGGGGTCTTGGATTTCTAGTTTGTCTAGCCAGTCAGCCAGGGAAAAAAGCGCATCTTGTGGAGGTGCTGTGGGTGTAGATACTTGTCCCTCATGTTCTAGGGTATGACGTAAGGAGTCTATAATATCTTTTGGCTGTTCCAAGGCTTCGCACAACTGATGAAGAACTTGATCTTCTTGGGGGGAATATGTACCATTAGCGATGGCCACCATCACTGCTGTGCGAGTAAAATTTTCGGCTGCTCGTGTTCTTTTACCCAACTTTGCAGCCAATTCTTCTGGTTGAATTACTGCTAGTGAATTCAACGAAATCCCTGGAGCTATATCATTCTGGGTAAGAGTGGTAATTAATTGCTTTTCTTCAGGGTCAAAGTTACCATCTGCCCAGGCAATTGTCAGCAGTCCACGTAACCAAGCGGTTATTTCTTCCCTGCTATAAGGAGATTTCGTAACACTTGTCATAGTTACGCCTCAATATTTCCTTGCTTAACATTAAGCCACTTTATATCATTATACACACTGAATACAGAACTTGTAAGTACTATAGCCTCCTGAGAGTTTCAACGAAGTAGTTGAGAATCTGAATAAATTATATCTAAAAATAATCTTGAGAATTTTTATAGTTAAACTAAAAAAGAACGCGTGAGTTGGTGGAATGGATTTGTTGGTTAAAAAATTTCAACTTAGCCGTAAATAGGGTCAAAACCATGTTAGTTTAGCTCCTCTGGAAAAGCAGCACAATTAAAGCAGCATCAATCCAAACTGACTGATTCTCAGTGAACACAAATTTTTCGTGGAATTGGCTACAAATTTGATAAATTAATTAATGCAAAACTATCTCATTTGTAGCCCTACTTGAACTCAATAACCATTTTTGTCGCTAATTATACATGAAGTTTTATTTTGGCATTGAACATGAAGTCGCTTTCCTCAACCAGGAAGGAAAATTTGCTGATTTTTCCCAAACTAAATTTGCTAACTTTGAACAAATTGTGGAGGAATTGCCCACATACCCCAAGGATTGTTCGCAATTGCGCGTTGGAGATGCGGGTATTAGGCAAAAGAGGTGGTACATTGAGGGATTTGAAAGATTTGCTGATTCTGACAAGGTAATTGGCTGTGTACCTAAAGGTATTGAAATTAGAACCACTATTCACTCTGATATTCAAGGAGCTTTAACTGAATTGTCAGAAAGTTTCCAGTTACTGCGTGAAGTGGCCACTAGCTACGGTTTTTCACCTGTTTTAACTAGTTTTAACCCCTATAAGACTGTGTTTGACCCTGAACCTCCTTTAAACAATTATGAACTCAAACAGTTACAGGCTTATCCTGATGAACACACCGCGAATATTTACATGGTGACTTATGGTCCAGATTTAAATATTTCGGTGGCAGATTTACCAATTGAAAATTTGATTGATATTGGCAAGAAATTAACTTATTACAGTCCCTATATCGTTCCTTTTAGTTATAGTTCTCCTTTTTACAATGGGGGATTATGGGATGGTTTTTCAGTACGAACTTTTGTCAGAACTGGAATAAGAGCAGCTGCTTTAGTATTTGTGGAGAAACAAGAACAGTTAATTAATAGTGTACCTTCATTAACAAAAATTGCCCGGATTCCCTCTGAAGTCGGACGCATTGAATTTAAAGCTTGTGATAGTTGCGATAATTTTTCTATTTATGGGGCTTTATTGGCATTATTGAAAGGTTTGATATTAGATAAAACCTTACTAGGTAGGGCAATTACACCTAACGCTACTTTACACCAAATTTCTGCAAAAGAAGGCTTTGATAATGCAGATATTTTTTCTAATGCTGCAAAAATTTTACAAGTAGCTGAAGTTGCCTTGGGTGATGATTCAGATGTGCATTTATTAACCCCATTAAAAGAGATACTGGCACAGCGAAAAACTAAGTCCCATCAACTCATAGAGGCTTATGAACGTTTAGGTTCAATAGAAGAAGCACTGCAACAAACTTACCAGGGATAGTAATGAACTATTTTAGTTTAGAGTTTGTTTTATCTTCCTGACTTGGGGGAATTTTTTCAATGGGAATTAATGCTTCAATTACGGCTTTAACAATCGGTGCGGCGACGGTGGAACCGTAAGCATTTGCACCTTTTGGCTCATCCGCTACTGCAAAAACTACATAGCGGGGAGATTCCACTGGCAAAATACTCACGAAGCTAGTGATACGGGCATTTGGGATGTAACCCCCATTAGCACTAGCTTTTTGAGATGTGCCTGTTTTACCACCAATACGATAACCTGGAATTTCTGCCGCCTTACCTGTGCCTTCTGACACAACAGTTTCCATCATTTCTACCACTGTTTGGGTTGTGGCTGGTGAGAAAATCTGGCGCGGTGCAGGAAGATTGGGGGAATAATGCATCTGACCTTTACTATCCACCAACCCTTGGACTACATGGGGTGTGACTAATTTACCACCATTGGCTAGAGCACCGTGCATTTGTACTAACTGTAACGGTGTTAAAGAAAAGCCTTGCCCAAAGGATGTAGTTGCTGCTTCAATAGCTGAACCGATAAATTCTTTTTCACCTTTGAGCTGTCCACGAACTTCAAAAGGCAAATCTGTCTCAAGGGTTTGTCCTAATCCCAAACGTTCCAGCCAGTTGTAATAGGCTGAAGGCTTCATGCGTTCAATTATTCGCACCATACCAATGTTGCTAGAAGTTTGCAGTATTTTGGCAATGTTAATTTTTCCATGGCTATTGTGACCAGCATTTCGGATGGTGTGCTGACCTATCTGAATAAAACCGGGGTCATTAAAGAAATCATCTGCTTTAATTACATTATTCTCTAGGGCGATGGCTACATTCAAGGGTTTAAAAGTTGATCCCGGCTCATAAAGATCAGTCACAGTCCAGTTTTTGAACAGTGCAAGGTCGGCTTTTGAGTATTCATTAGGGTTATAGGTGGGATAAGAAGTTAGAGCTAGTAAAGAACCATCTGAAGCATCCATGACAATTACCGCTCCACGTTTGGCTTTAAACTTCTCTATTTGTTCTTGTAAAGCAGTACGGGCGACCCTTTGCAAACGGCTATCAATAGTTAGTTGCAGTTGCAGGTCATCAAAATTTAAAAATCCTTCCGGTGCATGATTTGGTAGTAGTCTCCCATTACCCGCACGACTCATGCGGACTGTCTGTACAGAACGTTCTAATAAATTCTCTTGACTGTATTCCACACCAGCCTGACCTTGACGGTCAATATTTACATAACCCACTACGTCTGCAACTAAATTGTTTTGTGGGTAGTATCGGGAGTATTTTTGAATTAATTCAAGGCCATTTAAGCGTAATGATTTCACACGGTCAGCATTTACTTCCGGGAGGGTAGAAGCAAGTGTAATGCCACTGTTTTGGCGGGTAAAAATTTTCACTAACTCACCGGGAGTTTTATCCAATATGGGAGCTAGCCGTTCTGCGATTTGTTGATTAGACTGACTAAATAGCTTGGGATGGGCATATAAGGTATACACGGGGCGGTCAATGGCTAACACATTTTTACTGCGGTCTATAACTAAACGACGGGGAACAAAAGGTCGTAAGTTCACCATTTGCTGATTGCGTGCCTTTTGGGTTAGTTTTGTTCCCTGGATGATTTGTAATTTATATAAATTGATAGCCAATCCCAACCCTGCGGTCATTAGTATACCCCAAACCACGAATAGTCGGGATCTTGTATTTGGTATTTGGTCTGGAGCCTGAGAGGTAAACCTGTGCATAAACTTTAGAATACAAGACTTCCTTAGCCTTTTAAATGTTGGATGGGGAAAATTTCTGAATTTCAATTTAACCGGAAATTTCTGCATTGACCTGCTCAGTATGAGTTATCAGTTATCAAAAGAAGTGGGAGTTACCCAATTTTATAGTGCCTGAAGTGGATGACTTGAGACGAGGTTTTAAATCCTCAACTCCAACTTTGATAACTGTTGACTGTTTTAATATCCTAGTGGTGAAGGAGTGTTTTGTAGCTTTTCCAAACTTGATGGTGTACCAGAGGGTTTGGTATGGGAACTATGAGATGGAGATGGTGTGGGCAAAAAAATTGTTCTTGCTGGCGTGGGTGAAACTAGCTTAAGTGTTTCCTTTTCAGCTTCCTCAGCCATTTTGTTCTTGAGGCTGGCGTTGGTTGTGGTTAACTGCCGTTCATGGAGTTGTAGGTTTTGCAATCTGTTATATCCTTGACTCCACAGCTCTTGAGAATATACTGTCCAACCATAAACAAATAGAGTAGCTGTCACTAATAAAAAAGCTACAACTGAGGAATAACGATGTGAGGTGTACAACCGTAGTAACCACAAGGGTGCTGCTCCTGAACCAGGCATTACGGGTAGGTGCACGAAAGCTGACTTCTGATTTTTTTGCTTTGTTGTCTTTGAATGATTTTTGGGCTGGGATATTGGTTTTTTAACCACCTCTGGCAATGTATTAGTGGCAGAAACCGATAAATTTTTTGCAGAATGCCGTTGTCTTTTTGCGGATACTGGTAAAACTTCATCTGCAAGTTTAGATGTACTCCCAACAGTTGATTTCACAGAGGTGGAGCGCTCCTTTCTTGCAGATGGGGTAGAATTTCGCCGGAACCAAGTACCTGTTGTGGAAACGGCTGATTTACGAAGGACAACCATAAATGTTTTGAGATTGAAAATACTGTGTTTTAGAAGGTTTGCCTGTTTTGGCTATGGCATTAAGTGAGTATTGTAATACTTATAACCAGTAAACAGGAATATTGCATTTAAAGTATGGCAAGAGGAGGCCGCAAAGGGCAAGACCCGAAGAAGATTAACAACCTTTAATGTAATGTTTTGGTTAGCTACTAAGTTGATAATTACTGTACTGCACAGGTAGAGAGATTAATAAGTTTACTGCACAATAACTAAACTCATAAAAATTAACCTAAAGGGTTGCTTTAAAAAATATCAGCACAAGGCATTTCAAAAATTAGCAACAAATAGGTTATCTTATTCAACAGGCGAATTGTTTTTCATCGCCGTCATTTGGTGAAAGAGGAGTTCATGATGAAGACAAGAATCTTTGGTTTTATTCTAATGTTAGGGATGGTTGGGATTCTGGGAGCTTGTCAGCCTAGTACTCAACCCGAAGTTACACCAGCTACTCCCACCCCTGGTGGTGAGCCAACTGACAGTGCTACTCCTACCCCGACACCCGGATCCACTCCATAAAACTTAGCCGGAGAAATCCCGCCCAAAAAGTTAATGATAGTAAAATTTAATACAACAATTAATTTGGGTCTGGGCGAGTACACAGCATCTTATTCCTAACAGGAGTAAAATATCGAGTTAAAATAGTACGTAAAGGACACTGGTAAACATAGATTTATTTGCAACCAAGTGTCCTTACTATGACTTAAGTAAAAACTCTTCAAAATGCCATTTCTATGTGGTTTATGCCTGATTTTTTCTTTATTACTTGATGACCTTGGGTAGGTTATACTATTGTTATCCTTAATCAAGGATAGTGAGTTTTTGCTTTGAAAAAATAGAAATTAACTAGGTAAAATTTACTTTTCTTTTGTAGAAAAAAAGTAGCATTATGTTGCTGCTACAGTTTAGCACATCACACTATTGCCGCAAAGCCCGTCTGGCGCTAGGCTACAAGCAAATTAATTATAAATGCGAAAATCTGACTCCTGGATTGCATATCCTTCGCCTTAGGGCTATGACAGGTTTGAAGACTCTGCCTGTTTTGCTGCCACAAATTGAAGGAAAACGGAGTGTGATTCCTGATTCTACAGAAATTTTAAAGTTTCTGGAAAATTACCAAAAAGAACCATCATTCTTGTTACCTGACTATGAACAGCAGACACAAGCTTGGATGCTAGAGGATTGGTTGGATGAAAGTGTAGGTACGGCCACAAGATTTGTATACTATCAGTTTCGCGCTGGTGAAGGTAAGGAAATTGATCCTTCAGTACTTAGTCAAATTGTCATCTCAGTGGTGCGCCAACAATATGGCATTAACCAGGCTAGTGTGGGATTAGCTAAAAACAGACTTGCTACTGCATTCTCAGAGTTATCTATCCGCTGGGAGAAAAATAATTACTTAGTAGGTAATAGACTAAGTGTAGCAGATATTGCGGCGGCGGCTTTATTGAGTCCCCTAGCACTAATTCCCGAGTATCGTCAAGGATATCCCTGGTTATTTGAACGCCTTGTGCAAGTCCATGAACTGTGTCATGAACCATTACCACCAGGGTTATGAAAAAGAACAGGAAAATATTTTTTTGGGTTTTGACCATCAGCACTACTATTGTGATCTGGTCAACTAGTAATTGGGGGACAAATGTAGTTGCGTTACCACCACCAGACGACATACCAGAAGAAATATTACGGACAGAAATTATCATAGACGCGCGATCGCCTGTTGATGGTAAACCCCTAAATGCTGCCCAATACGCAGAACTGCAAGAACAGCTGCAAGTCAGTCCTCCACCCAAACTAAGTACCAATGTACGGCAAACTGTTTACCTTTTAAAGTTGCGTAAAGCGTTACTGCAAATTTTCCCCTTTTTAGATATTTGACAAATTCAGTTTTATCTGTATGTTTATCTATTACCCCATTATCCTGATTAGACTGATGCGACATTATGATATATGATACCAGTAGTAAAGAAATAGCGAATAAATATAACTAACATTTAGAAGCATAAATTTGGCTAATATACTCATAATCACCATTAAACCTCTGGTTTGATGGGTGGGGAGTAGTTGGATTTTTGTCAATTTTTGTATTTAGGAGTTGCAAAATCGCACCTTTTACAATTTGAGTAACCCCTTGCTCCTTACTTGCTACATATTGATATAACTTATTGAATCTTTGGTCACAGATCCGCAAATTTAATCTAGTCATTTTCATGTTTGTCTATCCAAGGTTGTCACAAGTATGTGATCATTAACTCTAGTAAAGGATGACATAGACAAGTGCAAACAGTATACCAATACAAATTACGTCTAACAAAACAGCCAGCCATTGCAATGCATAGATGTTTACCTATGGTTGGTAATCAATATAACTATTTGTTAGGTGACAGATTTCATTGGTATGAGCAAAATCCTTGTGCTATTGACGTTTGTCAAATCTTCAGCCACTTTCAGGAATTAGCAAAGAATCCCAACTATAAGGGTCAAATCAAAAAAACTTACCTTTTATACCAAGACATTTATTCACGGATTTTACAGAATAATGTAGTGAAAAGATTTAAGGTAACCTGTAACCCTTTTCTCAACAGTGAGAGTAAGGGGAAACTTAGTAACAAAGGAAGATTCAAATCTCGTGACTGTGATCCTACGTTGGGGGATCCACAGATGCAAAATGGCTATTTACAAAGCAATTTGATTAACAGACTAAAACTGAACAATTTTAAGTTAATTTTGCACAATCCTTTACCTGTTGGGTTTAAAATTAAAATACCATCTATAATCAAGAAACCAGTTAAACAATTAGGCAAGCAATATCAAAAACTTGCTGATAAATGCAAAAATTTTTACGTAAAAACAGTTAAAAAACTCCTGTCAAAATATTATTTTGTGCTTTATGAAAACTTGAATGTTAAAGCACTTTCAAAATTTATGCATGATGATGGATGGTTGAATTTACTGTCAATAATAACGATTACAGCCCAAAGTGCAGGTTTGTTGGTAATTTCCGTGAATACTTCCGCTAATTTTCCAGATTGTTATGATTCTGAAGCGAAAATTCGGCAAAAATTCCATGAAAAATGGTATGAATGCCCTAGTTGTGGATGCGGTCTTGACCATAACCACAATACAACAATAAATATAAACAATATGGCGGTGGAGCATGCCGTCTTTAAGGCTCAGTTAACTTCCCCAGCAATGGCTGGAGTCGCTGAGAAGCCCACACTGTATGCGATAGCATCAGTGTAGAAGTACGTCACTTCTAGCTTCGCAAAACCATGCTGTACTCTATAGAGTCAGCGTTGTGAGTAGATCACTCAATTCGTTTATCTTAGATGTAGGTAGCTTCATGTCCATGACCACAATTGTCCCAGAACAAGTTAATCGTATAGTGGGGAATCAGCATCACGATCCCTTTGAAATACTAGGTTCTCATCCTATAGAACAAGATGGCAAAAAAGTCTGGGCTGTGCGAGCCTACCTACCAAATGCAAGTGCAGCATGGGTAGTTCTTCCTGAGCAACGTCAACAACACCCAATGCAGACTGTACATCATCCCCATTTTTTTGAATGTACTATTGAAGTCCCAGAACTGACAAACTACCAGTTACGGATTAAAGAAGGTGAACATGAGCGTGTAATTTATGACCCATATGCTTTCCGTTCTCCTAAATTGACAGACTTTGACTTGCATTTGTTTGCTGAAGGCAATCATCACCGTATATACGAGAAAATGGGAGCACACCCCACAGAGATAAACGGTGTTAAAGGTGTTTACTTTGCCGTGTGGGCTCCTAATGCTCGTAATGTTTCCTTACTGGGAGATTTTAATCTTTGGGATGGGCGTAAACATCAGATGAGGAAAGGCCCCACTGGTGTGTGGGAATTATTTATTCCCGAAATAGGCATCGGAGAGCCTTACAAGTATGAAATTAAAAATTTTGAAGGACATATTTACGAAAAATCAGATCCCTATGGTTTCCAGCAGGAACCTCGTCCGAAAACTGCATCCATTGTCAGTGATTTAAATACTTACACTTGGGCTGACGAAGACTGGATGGAAAAACGTCGTCATACAGATCCTCTCACCCAACCTATTTCGGTATACGAAGTGCATTTAGGTTCTTGGTTACACGCTTCTAGTTCAGAACCTGCTAAATTACCCAGTGGTGAGACTGAACCTGTAGTCGTAGTTTCAGAACTCAAACCAGGGGCACGTTTCCTAACCTACAGAGAATTAGCAGATCGGCTTATCCCCTATGTCAAAGAATTGGGATATACCCATTTAGAACTGCTACCCGTGGCTGAACATCCCTTTGATGGGTCTTGGGGTTATCAAGTAACCGGTTATTATGCCCCTACCTCACGTTTTGGCAGCCCTGAGGATTTTATGTATTTTGTTGACAAATGTCACCAAAACGAAATCGGCGTAATTGTGGATTGGGTTCCGGGTCACTTTCCCAAAGATGGTCATGGTTTAGCTTTCTTTGATGGTACCCACCTTTATGAACACTCGGACTCCCGCAAAGGCGAACATAAAGAATGGGGTACTTTAGTTTTTAACTACAATCGCCATGAAGTGAGGAATTTCCTGGTAGCAAATGCCCTTTTCTGGTTTGATAAGTATCATATTGATGGAATTCGTGTTGATGCTGTGGCTTCCATGCTTTACCTAGACTATTGCCGTAAAGCAGGAGAATGGGTGCCCAACCAATACGGTGGTAGAGAGAACTTGGAAGCAGCTGATTTTCTGCGTCAGGCAAATCACCTCATTTTTAGCTATTTCCCTGGAATTCTCTCAATTGCCGAAGAATCCACCGCTTGGCCTATGGTATCTTGGCCTACTTACACAGGAGGATTAGGCTTTAATTTAAAGTGGAATATGGGCTGGATGCATGATATGCTGGATTACTTCAGTATGGATCCGTGGTTCCGCCAGTTCCATCAAAATAATGTTACTTTTAGCATGTGGTACCACCACAGTGAAAATTTCATGCTGGCTTTGTCCCATGATGAAATTGTACATGGCAAAAGCAACATTATCGGTAAAATGCCTGGTGATAGATGGCAGAAGTTAGCAAATGTGCGATGTTTATTTAGCTATATGTTCGCTCACCCAGGTAAAAAAACCATGTTTATGAGCATGGAATTTGGGCAATGGAGTGAATGGAATGTGTGGGCAGACTTGGAGTGGCAATTGTTGCAGTATGAAGACCACGAAAAATTAAAACAGTTTTTTCAGGATATAAATCATCTTTACCGTTCTGAACCGGCTTTGTATACCCAGGACTTTGCCCAGAGTGGCTTTGAGTGGATTGATTGTAGCGATAACCGTCACAGTGTGGTTTCGTTTATCCGTCGTGACAAGGATTCAAATGATTTCGTTATCGTGGTTTGCAACTTCACACCTCAACCCCATTCTCACTACCGTATTGGTGTGCCTGAACAAGGATTTTACACCGAGTTGTTCAATAGTGATGCCCGTCGCTATGGCGGGAGTAATATGGGCAACTTAGGTGGTAAATGGACTGATAATTGGTCTTTGCACAGTCGTCCTTATTCCCTTGATTTATGTCTACCACCTTTGGGTGTGTTGATGTTGAAGTTGGATAAGGAGAGGACCGCCCAAGTAATGAAATAAATAACGGTCAGGGTGGGATTATCCCCACCCTAATGCACAGGAGGGGCGAGAGGGAGCAGGGGAGTTATCGTCTTCTTGTTGTTCAAAAAAGAATGTAGAGACATTCCAGAGAACATCTCTACAACGGTTCGGGAAGTTGATTTGATCAAAAATTCACCTTAGGCAGCAACACATGATAGCAGTTGAATATTTGAGAAGATGAATTCTTGAGTGGAAATTTTCCCTGCCGCTTCAGTGCGAATCTGGCGACGATTTAAAATGAAGTATTCACCAACTTTTTCATATTCATCTGTAAACTCACTTCTACCACCCTTTTGTTCCCCTGTTTTGGGGTCATTGTATACGGAGTTATAGGTGTGAGATAAATATCCTTCGCCAGTGTTATGACTGCTGAAAGTGTTAATTGTCACAAAAGTACCGTGGATTAAACGGTGGACGTGGCAAACTTCATTGTTGCGGACTTTGTATTTATCGCCTTCAGATTTACCACCTACTAAAATTTCCATTGCACCGCTTTCGTCAGTATTGCCATAGCTGAATGTATTGGCACTGTGGGTATCTTCAAAGCTGCGACGAACACGGTGAATGGCAATTTCCCAAGCCTGACCGTGGATTGCTTTTTTTGCTTGTTCGTCTTCTACGTCCAAGACTTCCGCCTTGAGGTTGGCATCAATAACTACTTTACCTGTAAATACTTGCTGTTCATATTTATATACAATATCTGCTGTATAACCTGGAAAAGACTTGTCCCAAGTGTAGCGATTTTCATAAGCAGCCCGGAATAGTTCCTGAGCAGAAAGTTTTGTAATTGTCATATGCCTCTCCTACCGTGACTGGCTATATTAGCGTTTTATCTTGGTTAATATTAGGATAGAAGTAAATAGAAAGCTTCGCATAGTCCCCAAGTGGGTACACTTATGCCTAATTCTCTTTACACTGTATTTCAAGCGATCGCTAATGTCAGCAACGAGCAGCAACTACGACTGGAGCTCATGGATAAAATTGGTGAGTACTTTGGAGTGCAAAATTGCGGTATCTATTTGATCGATGAACAATCAACTGCGGAAACTAATATTCAGGCTATTCCCGCAGTGTGTATGAAGAATAACCCAGTGGGGCGCTATGTCGTGGAAAGGCACGCTCCCACCCATGAGCAATTAATATTATCCCCAGGGGATTGGAAACATTTCTGTTCGCGTCACGACCATGAACACGTGATGACAGGCCCGATTGTTTGCGATGGTGGTTTGGTAGGGACATTAAATTTAGCCCGCCATCAAGGAACTGAAGCTTTTAATGCTGATGACCTAGCTGACTTGAGTGCTTTATGTATTCATTTATCGGCGAAACTCTCAACTCTCCGAGCGCAACAGCCAAAACTGTCTAATTCCTTGTTAGTCAGTCCTTTAACCCCCCGTGAGTTAGAAATTGCTGAGTTGGTAGCACAGGGGTTAACCAATGCGGAAATTGGTCGTCAACTCTGGATTACTCAAAATTCCGTCAAGCAAGCGCTCAAACGGATGTTTCGTAAGCTTAGTGTTTCAGCTCGTAGTGAGCTGGTGGCAAAATTACATTTGATCTCGCTTAGTTAAACTTGTTCAGTGAGGAACAATTAATAATAGACACTTGGGAAAAAAATGTAAAGACTTTGCATGGAACGTCTCTACAAGGCGCAAGGGGCATATTTGATTTCTGGGGATGTCTAAATTAATTGCCAAATTTAAACATTGTTGGAAGTCACTTAATAACCCTTTGTTGATAGTTCTTGTTCTAGGTTTAGCAGTTGTTCAACTCGTGCTTCTGTAGGTGGATGACTAGAGAATAAATTACCCAGAAACTTACCGGAAATTGGATTAATAATCAATAACGGCTCAAAAGCTGGATTAGCATTTAAAGGTAATTGTCTAGCTGTGGCTTCTAACCTTTTTAGGGCGTTAGCTAAAGCGCGGGGGTTACCAGTTAATCTAGCAGAACCTGCATCGGCGGAAAACTCCCGGGTGCGGGAAATTGCTAGCTGAATAATTGTGGCAGCTACGGGTGCAAATATTACTGTTAACAAAATACCTAAAGGATTTCCACCTCTGTCACTGTCTCGCCCACCACCAAACCATAAACTGTAACTAACCATTTGAGCCAGAAAGGAAATAGCCCCAGCAATAGTGGCAGCAACGGCTTGGGTTAAAGTGTCACGATTAATAATGTGAGTTAATTCGTGAGCAATTACGCCTTCGAGTTCATCTTCCGGCAATATATTCAAAATCCCTTGTGTAACTGCAACAGCTGCGTGTTCTGGATCCCGTCCCGTAGCGAAAGCATTGGCAGTTTGGCTTGGAACAATGTAAATTCCCGGCATGGGAATGTTGGCACGTTGAGACAATTTTTGCACCATGCGGTAAAGCCCCGGTGCTTCGGCTTGACTTACAGGACGAGCGCGGTAAACAGTCAATGCAATCTTGTCTGACTGATACCAAGAAAACAGATTTGTAGCTGCTGCTAAGGCAATTCCTATAATTAAGCCACCAGCACCGCCAATTATCCAATAGCTAATTGCAATCAACAGACCACTAAGGATGGCTAGTAAAGCCACCGTTTTTAATTGATTTGTCATATTTTTGCTCTCCGGCTCATGTCGTATTGGTGTTTTGGAACAACAGCATTACTCACATCGCATTTTAATTGTACTTAGCTAAACTTTGATGTATGGTACAGAAAACCTGTCAAATAAGTACGGTTTTCCCAATCAAAGGGAAAAATATAATTTGGCTACTTCTAGAGAAATTAATTATCTGAAAATTACTAACTATTTTTAATTATTTTAGCAACAAAAAATATTTAAATTAAGAAAATTGTACCAATATTATTATCTGGTATGCTTAAGAAAATCTAGGAGTTTATTTAAAAAAAAAACAAAATAACATTGTAAAGTTAATTAATAATGGTGATGGATCTCGCCAAAACCCCCGTTTCTTAGGCTAATGGCTGCTACTTTTTCCGGTGTGTGCGGAAGGGTAGGGCTTGGGTAAATGTCTAACTTGACTCTTCTGTACCAACTATCTGTGTACAAATTGCACCTCAAGGAGTCATGAAAGTGCTGGCCAGCGTATTGTGGATTTTAATAATGGGCTTTTTTGTCGGTCAAATTGCCCGTCGTTTAGGGGCTCCCCCTTTAATTGGCATGATTTTAGTGGGGATAATTATGAGCCCTCAAATATTTAATCTAGTCAGTCCAGAGATGCTAGGTGCTGCTGATGATTTAAGAACACTGGCAGTGATGATTATTCTCATGAAAGCTGGATTGGGACTAGATAAAGAAAAGTTAGTCCAACAAAGAGGCGTAGCGCTGCGTTTGGGATTTTTGCCAGCTACAACCGAAGCAATGGCTATTGCTTTGGCTGCTATGGTAATTTTTAACTTTGACTTTCTCACCGGGTTACTTTTGGGTTGTATTATTAGCGCTGAATCCCCGGCTGTGATTGTCCCAGGAATGCTCAGGCTAAAAAGTTTAGGCTGGGGGGTTACTAAAGGTATACCCGATGCAATTTTGACTGGTAGCGCTTTGTCTGATGTGTTGCTATTGCTAGTTTTTAGCTTGTTGCTGAGTTTTTTGGGTGGTGGAGGATTGAAGCAGATTATCCTTTTTGACCGTTTCACACTAACTCCTTGGCAACTGCTACCACTGCAAATTACCGTGCCAATTGCACTAGGAGTGGTGTTAGGTTATTTAGCAGCGCGTTTCTTGGTTTTGCTGTTAGTCAAACAAAATTGGACTCAAAACGGCGTTCAAGACACTGTAGTTGCTGCCAGTATCGCCTTATTTTTAGTAATTTCTGCTCATGGATTGCCTTACTTTTCTGGTTATTTAGCAGCAATGAGTATGGGATTTTTTTTAATTGAATTAGATTCACCCCTAGCCCGGAGGTTACGCGGTGGGTTTGATAGTTTGTGGACAGTAGCCGAGATTTTTTTGTTTGTTTTGCTGGGTGCAAATATTCAACTGCAAGTGTTAGCAAAAATTTTCTTACCTGGGATTTTAATTTTGGCTATTGGTTTATTGATTGGTCGGATGGTGGGTTGGCATCTTTCCACATGGGGGAGTAATTGGAATTGGCGGGAAAGATTGTTTTTATTACCAGGAATGAGCGCCAAAGCTACGGTGCAAGCCGCCATTGGTGCAATTCCCCTAGCTCAAGGAATTGCTGGAGGTGAGATAATTTTAGCGATCGCGGCTTTATCAATTTTAATTACGGCACCTTTAGGAGCTTGGGGAACTATGACCTTTGCACCTAAATTATTGACTAGGGGAGAAGTTGACCCCACAAAAGTTACAGTTGCAACTCCTACCTTGTTATTAGCAGCAATTGATACATCCATTTTAGCCACAGCAGTTTTAACCAAAGTTGCAGATTTAGCACGACGCACTAATGCAGAAGTGATAGTTGTGCATGTAGTTAATTTGCCAAATCAACCAGAGATCCAAAAACTAAAGTCACAAGTTCAAGAATTGTTATCGGATATTAGATATAAGTTTATAACTGTCACAGGTGCTGTGCCGGAAGAAATTATTCGCACTGCCCAAGAACATCACGCCACTGCAATTATTATGGGCAAACGCGGTCATCAGACCTGGGCAAAAGTTGTAATTGGTTCAGTGTCTCAATCAGTTTTAGAAGCTAGTCTTATACCTGTAATTTTGGTGGAAAATAGTGTTACCAATTTTGGATAAAATATCAGTTTTAAGCCATGACTCTATCAACTGAATTGTGGGCAGCAAATCAAGATTTAGCCTTAGCTTGTCTCAATCATCCTTTCGTTCAAGGCATCGCTGATGGTACTCTCGAACGAGCTAAATTTGCCGACTATGTGGGGCAAGATGCTTTTTTCTTAGCAGCTTTTGGTCGTGCATATAGTATTGCCGCAGGGAAAGCCCCAGATTGGCAATGTTTTACCACATTTCACGCCTTAGGTGGTGGAGTTTTGGCAGAACTGAAGCTACATGAAAGCTATGCTATCCAGTGGGGGGTTAATTTGGGGACTGTAGAACCTGGAATCGCTACCCGTCGCTATACTGATTTTTTACTAGCTACCGCCTGGAGTGGTGATGTCGGTGTGACTGCTGCGGCTATGTCTCCTTGTATGGGTCTTTATGCTTTTTTGGGACAAGAGTTAGCCCGTGATGGCATTCCTGACCATCAGTATGCCCATTGGATTCAAACTTACAGTGGTGGGGATTTTCAACGCCTGACACAACAATTAGAAAATTTGGTAGAACGTTATGCTACTTCTAGTTCTAGAATTCATTCAATTTATCGTTATGCCATGTTTTGTGAGCAAGACTTTTTTGAAGCTGTTTGGGGAAAATAACTATTGACCCTTGCTCACTTGTGCTGCATCTGCATGAGAAAATTAGGTAATACAATCGCAATACATGCTGTGGCTACGCCACGCAACCTATCGGACGGCAGGGAAGGAAAAAAGATGTCAGAAAATTTCAGAAGCAAAGTTGTCACCCAAGGAGTGCAGCGATCCCCTAATCGGGCTATGCTGCGTGCAGTTGGTTTTCAAGATGAAGATTTTAATAAGGCTATCGTCGGTATTGCTAATGGCTACAGCACTATTACGCCTTGCAATATGGGAATTAATAAGCTGGCACAAAGAGCTGAAATTGGTATAAAAAACGCTGGAGCAATGCCACAGATTTTCGGCACAATTACCATTAGCGATGGTATATCAATGGGAACAGAAGGAATGAAATACTCCTTAGTGTCGCGGGAAGTGATTGCTGATTCCATTGAAACGGCTTGTAATGGTCAAAGTATGGATGGTGTGCTGGCTATTGGTGGCTGTGATAAAAATATGCCAGGGGCAATGCTAGCCATGGCTCGCATGAATATTCCTGCTATTTTTGTTTACGGTGGCACAATTAAACCTGGTAACTACAATGGTAAAGATTTAACCGTCGTCAGTTCCTTTGAAGCGGTGGGTGAATACAGCGCCGGTAAGATTGATGCTGATGAACTTTTAGAAGTGGAACGTCAAGCTTGTCCTGGTGCTGGTTCCTGCGGTGGGATGTATACGGCTAACACCATGTCTTCCGCTTTTGAAGCAATGGGGATGAGCATACCTTATTCCTCCACAATGGCAGCGGAAGACCCAGAAAAAGCCGACAGTACAGAAAAATCAGCCCTTGTTTTGGTGGAAGCTATTCGTAAGCAAATTTTACCTAGGCAAATTATTACCCGTAAATCTATAGAAAATGCCATTTCTGTAATTATGGCCGTGGGAGGTTCCACAAATGCAGTATTGCATTTTTTAGCCATCGCTCGCGCGGCTGGGGTAGAACTAACTTTAGACGACTTTGAAACCATCCGTAGCCGTGTCCCTGTGATTTGTGATTTAAAACCCAGTGGTAGATATGTCGCCACAGACCTGCACAAAGTTGGTGGGATTCCCCAAGTAATGAAGATGTTACTTGTGCATGACTTACTACACGGTGATTGTCTGACCATTAGTGGTCAAACAGTTGCACAAGTCTTGGCAGATATCCCAGCAGAAGCACCTACTGGTCAAGATGTGATTCGACCTTGGGATAACCCGATGTATTCTCAAGGACACTTAGCTATCCTCAAAGGCAATTTAGCCACAGAAGGAGCTGTAGCTAAAATTACTGGAGTTAAAAAGCCGATTATTACCGGACCAGCACGGGTATTTGACTCTGAAGAATCTTGTTTAGAAGCAATCCTGGCAGGGAAAGTTAATGCAGGTGATGTTTTGGTTATTCGTTACGAAGGCCCCAAGGGTGGCCCTGGTATGCGAGAAATGCTTGCTCCCACCTCAGCAATTATTGGGGCTGGGTTAGGTGACGCAGTAGGTTTAATTACTGATGGGCGCTTCTCCGGTGGTACATACGGCATGGTAGTCGGCCACGTAGCTCCAGAAGCAGCAGTTGGTGGTGCGATCGCTCTTGTGGAAGAAGGTGATAGCATCACTATTGATGCCTCGACTCGCCTATTGCAGTTAAACGTATCAGATGAAGAATTAGCCCGCAGGCGTGCTAATTGGCAACCCCGTCCACCTCGTTACACTAAAGGTGTATTGGCTAAATATGCAAAGTTAGTATCTTCTAGCAGTGTTGGAGCTGTGACGGATTTAGACTTATTTAACTAACGTCGCAAAATTCCCCATTCGCCTCCAGGTTGGGGATGAATTGCGAAGGGTGCAAATGTTTGGGTCAAGGAAGAACTAGTAAAAAATCCACAAGTAGTTCTAATACCATTTCTCTATGAAGCTGCACTTAATATCCTAGCTGTTACGGTTACGCAAAGGTGTAAAGGTATTCAATTGTATTAAGTATCTTATTAAAGAGAAGTGGTATGAGAATTTCTTTTGTGACTAATTCTGTAAATAATTGGCTGACTCAACACCCTGGATTTTTGCGGTTTTTTCATATCTTGGCCTGGGCGGCTAGTCACCCGATTGTCACTATAGTGATTTTGCTGTTTGCCATTGCTTTGATTGGGAGCATTATTAAAGTCATTCTCCGCCTGATTGAAACAGCTAGTTGGTCGTTACTCCAAATTCCAGTTAAATTAATTTTGTCTGTGATTAAAGTTAGCTTTGTTTCTTTCACTAAATTTACAGGTTTTGCTCTTCAATCAGTGAAAGATCCTAAGTTAGATAATACACTAAAAATTTTACCTATAAACTCTGAAACTATCGATAACAACAAACATCAGCGATTAGCTCAAATTTCTAAACGTTTAGAAGTCATTCAAGCAGAACAACAACAACTTTTAGCAGAAGCAGCAGACTTAATGGCTAGGGAAAATATTGACCATTCCACTATTCATAGCGCCTTGGCGATAACTGAGGAATAATTTCATCCTCCTTGCCAGCCACAAAATCAGCAAAGCGCCGTGCTAAAGGTGGTATCATTACAAGGGGATTGCTAAAACCCGAAAAAATATAAACTCCTTCACATCCTGGAATAAGACCAATTAAAGGTAGGCGATCGCTACTAAAAGCCACCAAGCAATGATGCAAAGTTCCGGGTAAATGGGCTAATTTTGGTAAGATTTGCTGAATATTTGTTCGTAGCCACTTTTGACTTTTTTCTGGGTTGACCTTGGCGTTAGGATTTGTGAGAACACGGCTAATTTGACCCAAGCGCAAACTACCATCTTGAAACTGAATCGCACCTACATCTAAAATCGGGGGTACTGGTTCAGTATCTGAGTATTGCCATAGTTCATCAATCTTAGTAGATTCTGCTTCTAAGTGAAAACGTTGCAGACTTGCTGGCATGACTAAAGTGCGTAAATTTAATTCAACAGGTGAGGTTTCAATTACCTCTGCATGAGTAAAGTACAACTTGATGTTAATACCAGCCAATTTTAGTAGTTGTCTACTAAATCCACCTGCACAAATCACAACGTTAGCAGTATGGTAGGTGTTAATAGTTGTTTGTACACCTGTCAACTTCATTCCTTTGTGAGAAGATGAAGTTGTTTGTAAATTGAGAACTTGGGCTATTTCCATTGTTCCCCCAGCACGCAGAAAAGCTTGGATATAGCCGTGTGTTGTTTTTGCTGGGTTGATATGACCATGTTTAACAGTTAAAGCTCCGGATATCGCCCTTGGATTCAAGAGTGGTTCCAACTCACACGCCTCATTGATATTGAGTAACCGAGGTGGAATAGCAGCATGACTATATAATGAAGCAGTGGTTTGTGGGTCTTCATCAGCTGCAATAGTCAGTAATAAGTCTAGTTCGCGAAACTCGGTCTCAGCCTCTAATTCAAAGTCAAAATTTTGGTAACGAGAGATGGCCTCTTCACATAGTTGCTGGGTGAGTGGTGTAGTCCCAGACCAATAGGCTAACCCACCATAACTATAGCGAGTAGCATTCTCCGATGTTTGCTGTTGCTCCAACAAAAGTGTACTAAAGCCTGTTTTGGCCAGTTCATAGGCGATGGCAGCACCTGTAATGCCAGCCCCAACCACAATCCAATCATAGTTATTCATGATTTACGCCTATTTTTGCTTGTGATAATCTTGTCATAATACATATATAGGGGTTTCTGAATAAAGGTGAAACCGTGTTCTCTAAACGGTTATCCTCGGGACTAGGCTCTGGGTATGGGAAAAGAGACTTAGGGGCAACCCTAAAAAAAATTTTGCTCAAGCCCTTGACGAAGCGCAATAGAATAGTTATATTAAATAGGTGGCGAGGCAAAAGCCGAAAACACCTGAACCGAGAAAACAAAATACTTTGAAAGCGAAAGAATAACCAATCCTCGTCAAGAAG
>NZ_JANQDJ010000029.1:0-22761 GCF_029891685.1 Umezakia ovalisporum Ak1311
GCTACCTTCAAGCTTGTATGTGTCAACAAATCAGTTATGTTCATTGGATGGAAGATATTATGAGATGTTGACATTTTCACCTTTGATAGGACTACTATATCTAACTATGTAAACTTTTGTAAAGACATTCAACATTTCTGCCATAACCCCATACGCTTCATTTATCAGCATTTATCGGCGCGTAATTATTGTCTTTACAACTATATTGTGCTACGACAAAAACTTCTCACTAGTTTATTTATTTTTTTTATGTTTAGAGAAATAATTATGTAACATGACAAAAAACATCAAAGTATAACTAGCAAAAATCGCCCCACTGAAAGTAACAAAAGTCGGTAAATTAAGCCTTTTAATGAAAACCACTGTACCGAAACTAAAAATTATACTAGCCAGAAAAGCTAATAAATCTTTACTCAAAATAATCTCCTAAATATTAGTTCTTGCCAGTTAATTTACTCATACTTTATAAAAGCTGAAAAATACCGTAAACAATGTTACGGACAAACCACCTCATGAGTTTATTTAGATTAGTTTTATATTTTTCTACCTGCAATATCGCCAGAGTAATTTCGTCATATCTCCAAGGATTTACGAGGAGATGAATGGCGAGACTGGTGTGAAAACGTTATATTTAAATAATGTTAATTTATGTGAGATTTAAAATTTTTGATACATTATGAGTAACTTTTAAAAGAACCTCTAAGATTAATTTGCCATGACTCCATAAGGTACAAAACTAAAGTATACAACAAGTTAAAAATAATATTACTAACAAACAAAAACTTTTAAAATTAACTTTAATTGAAGCATTATTTTGTTACAAAATATACAATAATTTATCATATTTTCAAATATAAAAGTTAAAAATATACATATTCTTAATATTTAGACTAAAAAAATGTAGTTTAATTTTTTTAGAGAAAGAATAAATGTATAAATGTTTTTTCTTTATTAGCAACCTCAATAGAAGCTATTGAGGTTGTAAACATACATGAGCTATCCTTAACTTACAAGCAAGGAAACAAACTGCAATGTCTGTAATTAATACACTTGCTAATCAGTACTATATCTATATTCGACGAGGACAAAAACCAATTCCTTGGAATATATATGATGTTAATCCACCGATTAACTTTGGCTCGGCTACATATTTTACTAAGGTATTGCAGACTATAGAAGACAGTTTTTTAGTTACTGGTTTAACATTTTATATAACTTGGGATGAAATAGATGAATTACCCTCCTATGGGAAAGATGTAGTTGTCTTAGTTATAGGGGATGAATGGTATCGCATACCCAAATATACTCACAAGGTTAGGGCGGTATTTAAGTGCATAGGTACACGTCCAATGCTCGGATGTAATGTCTTCCGTCAACCTTCTTTGTTAAATTTTCTGACCCTAATTCAATTTCTGAGAGTTTTGCTTGTATCTTCTCCTGGTTTTATTAATTATTACTTTCATAAATTCAAAAACTTTTTATCAGGCAAAAATACACTTGGCAGAATTTATGATATTCCCCTAGGCTACAATAACTCAAAGGATTTGCCAATAAAGAATATTGAAGACCGTCTCTATGAAACTTATTTTTCTGGTAGTGTCATACATATACCGTATCCTGTGTGGTCTTTAAAATACTGGCTAGGAACGCCAAAAATCCTGGCTCGAAAACTAATGATATCGAGTTTAAAAAACTTTCAGAAAAAAAATCCTGATTTAAAAATTGAGTTATCAATTACTGGTGGCTTCCGTAATAGAACTAGTGAAGATGAGCGTAGTTACTGCGAAATCATGATGGATACTAAAGTATGTTTGATACCTAGGGGTACATCTTTTGAAACAACTCGTTTGTTTGAAGCAATGAAATATGGTTGCATTCTAGTCACAGAAACTTTGCCTTCAAGGTGGTATTTAGATGGAGCGCCTGTTATTCAAATCAAGAATTGGCATGATTTAGGAAAGATATTAGAAACCCTGCTAGATAATCAGCAACTTATGCAAGAATTACACCAAAAATCCTTGAATTGGTGGAAATACAAATGTTCAGAAGGCATTGTAGCAAATTACATAATTGAAAGATTGAGTGGGGATATCCCAGTTTGGAAGCAACACATAGCAAATTCTTCTATGTCTTTAACTCCCCCTTAATCAACTACACATAATTTGGTGTTGCAATCGGGGTTTAAATCCCCGATTGTTTTATCCTTACCGATGTTTTATATACTCTCTCACATGACTCAATCAATCCTGTCATAAAAGGTGATATCCAAACCAACAGGCTAGCATTTTTAACCAATAGCGATGACATATTTAGGTAGTGTAATACCATCAAAAATTCTCTCTTGTGAAAATTGTGGCTATACAACTGATAGGGATGTTGCAGCGGTGGGGTAGACAGTGAAGATGCTTCCTGGGGTAAATTCATTGGAATCCTTTTGAAGCAAGAATCCCTCGGCTTCTAGCTGTGGGAAGTGTCAAATTAAGCAAATACCCGGTTTAATCTTGAGAGAAAAGATAGTTAAATATTTGGATGTTAACAATTATTAAGGTATTTAATGTGTTATCAAGTTACCGAGGTGTAATTTTTGATATGGACGGTCTGTTGTTCGATACGGAAAGTATTGCTCGATGGGCTTGGAAGCAGGCTTTAAAAGCTCATGGTTATGTGATGACAGATGATTTATATATTGAGATTGTCGGGCGAGATCTATCATGGCGGGAAAAATTATTCAAACAAATCTATGGCGACAGTCTTCAATTTGAGTCTGTGATTATTCAACGCATCGAAATAGGTGATGAGCGAGAATTGCGAGAAGGTCTACCTATGAAACCAGGAGTTTTAGCTTTGCTGCAAAAACTAAGTAAACTGGGTGTAGTGATGGCATTAGCCACCGGGACTGCTCGAACTAGAGCCATGCGACGTTTAACAAATGCTGGTATTAATCAATATTTCACCACCATTGTTACCAGTGAAGACGTGAGGGAAGGTAAACCTGCACCAGATATTTTTTTAGAGGCCAGTTGTCGTATGAACATCTCTCCTGTGCAGTGTGTGGTTTTTGAAGATTCATTTGTGGGAGTTCAAGCAGCATTTCAGGCGGGGATGTGTCCGATTATGGTTCCCGACATCCAAAAACCATCAGATGAAATAAAAGGTTTAGCTTATCGAGTATTAAACTCTCTTGAACAAGCCAGCGAAGAATTACTAGCAGAACTATTTACCTAACTCATCTAGTGAATTACAAATACTAGGCTCAATAGTAGCTACCACTTCCCCAGTTTGACTGGTGTTATAACCACCTATAGCCTCCAACTGTGAAAGTACCCGCCGATGTCCTAAAGTACCCAGCAATTTTTGTACAGGTGCTTCATCCAAGTATGGCTTGAGAACTGCTAAATCGTATCGTGATTGTTGCAAGGGAATAAACCCTAACCCAAAAGCAGCTGCAACAGATGCAGTGCTGATACCAGAGGTAACTTTGCCCGTGGCTACTGCTTGCGCTACTTGCAAATGTCCGTGAACAATATCATCAAATCCTTTTACGGCTGTAAATGGTATGCTTGCTTCTTGAAGCGATCGCTCTAATACTTGACGACTACCAGATCCAGGTTCTCGGTTAGCAATAGTTACGCCAACTTGGGCTAAATCTGCAACAGTTTTTAATCCCAGAGGATTATTTGGTTGAGTTAGCATACCCTCCTCCCAAACACCAAGGTTAATTAATACAACTGTCCTATGTTTAATTACTGAACGCACAAACGAAGCATTATATTCTCTCGTTTGGGCATCGTACATATGCATACCTGCAAAGTGAACTTCTCCCCGGCCCAGTCGGTGTAGTGCTGTCATACTATTATCTAAAATCCAATGTACCCTGAGATTGGGGTGCCAACGTTCAGCAGCACGGGCCCATAAAGATAAAGCTGGGGCACAACCAGCTAAAATCACGGTGTGATGGAGATGTTGAGGATCATCTAGTAACTGCACAACCATTGTATTTTTATCCGCCCGGCAATGGCCTTCGCCATCAGCTGGTATCATTTCTGTACGAAAAGCATCTTGTCCAACTAAAGGATGAGCAATCCATTGATGACCAACTTGAGCCAAAATCAACCGCAGACGTTGACCCAATGGCATATTAGATGCTGGTACAGCTTCTATTATTGGTAAATCTTGCTCCAACCAAAATAAATCTTCTACTTGACAACCTAGAGCTTTTGCCAAACGTAGAGCTATGGTGGTAGAAGGTGCATATTGTCCCGACTCCACACCACTAATAGTTTGACGAGTTACGCCAGCCAAGTTAGCTAAATCTTGCTGACTCATACCCAAGCGGATGCGAGTTTGTTTTAACTTATTGCGAAGTTCGTCCTGTTTTACCACGTCTGAGCTATTGAGTTTTTGCGCTGATACCCATCTTAATTGAGTTGGCACTGCAACGGCTAGAAGGACGTGGGATTGTTGGTTCATCCAGCCTGCTTACTGAGAGGAGTTTCTAATCCTGCGTTAAAAATAACTTTCCTATATCCAAACGCACATACCAAGGAAAAGGCTGATCCTTAATACTTACCCACTTTTCCTTAAACACCTCCGCCTGCAAATGGTAATCATTGCCGTGATGTAAAGAATTGTGCAATCTTAAATACAGGGTCATTCGGTGTGGTGTTTCTCGTGTCCTCACTAACCAACAGGGAAAAGTATTCTCTGCATTAGGGTCATTTGTAAAACTGAGATGATGGGCGCGAATACCTACATAAGTTAATGACTGCGGCAAAGGTTTCATCACTTTTAAACTACAGTCCCAATCTAAGGCTACCACTTCATTCTCGGACACTACCCTAGCTAACGAAAAGTTTTTACACCCTGTTAACTGAGCAACAGTATAACTATTGGGACGCTGAAAAATATTTTGTTTATCATCATGGGCAATAACCCGTCCTTGAGACATCACCAACAACTGCTCACATATCTCATAAGCTTCTTCTAAATTATGGGTAACAAATAACGTCACCCCAGAATAATTGCGGAGAGTTGCAGTTAATTGTTCTTGCAATTGGTGACGGAGATATGTATCCAACGCCGAAAATGGTTCATCTAATAGTAATGCTTCCGGTTGAATTGCTAAAGCTCTAGCTAAAGCTACTCGTTGTTGCTGTCCTCCAGACAGTTGATGAGGATAACGATTTTCTAAACCTTGTAACTGCATTGCTAACAGTTGCGCCTCTACTTGCTGCTTAATAGCTCTGTTCGATAATTCTTCAGGTAAGCCAAAAGCGATATTTTGCATAACAGTCATGTGCGGGAATAAAGCATAATTCTGCATTAAAAACCCAACGCGGCGATCGCGTGCTGGCAAATTAATCTTTTGTTCAGAATCAAACAGCACCCGCCCATTTAAACTAATACGTCCTTTTGTCGGTGTTTCTATACCGGCAATACAACGCAAAACCATACTCTTACCAGCCCCGGATCCTCCTAAACATCCGAGGGTATGACCATCGCTAGTAAAACATACTTGCAATCTAAAATCAGGAAGTTTTTTTTCAATGTCTACAAATAATCCTGATACATCTGTTTTCTTTTGAATTACAGATGTGTAGTCTGCCTGACTTGTTTGCCCTTGGGGGAATGGGGAACTGTTTTTTTTCCGGTTCCCTCGCTTTTCTTGCCAGAAATTAACTGCTATTATTACAAATAAAGAAATACTCATAATAGCCACAGCCCAAAACCAAGCTTCATTCATCGCCCCAGCTTCCACAGCAAAATAAATTGCCATGGGGATGGTTTGGGTTTCTCCCGGAATATTACCAGCTAACATTAACGTAGCCCCAAACTCCCCCAAAGCCCGTGCAAAAGTTAAACTTGTAGCTGCAACAATTCCTGGAAATGCGAGAGGTAAACTGATGCGCCAAAAAATTGCTGATTCAGAAGCGCCCAAAGTTCTCGCTACTCGTAACAAATTACCATCTATTTGTTCAAAGGCTCCCAGGGCTGTTTTATACATAATCGGAAAAGCCACCACCATGGCGGCGATGGCTGCACCGTACCAAGTGAAAACAATGCTAAAATTCCAATGCTGCATTAGTTGACCTCCAGGGCCATTCTTGCCAAAAAATAGCAGTAATAAAAAGCCCACAACAGTGGGTGGTAAAATCAAAGGAGCTACAAAAATTCCTTCAATCAGTGACTTGCCTTTACCTCTATATCCCAGCATCCAGTAAGCAGAGCCAATCCCCAAAAAAAAGGTAATGAATGTAGCAAGTAAGGAAGTTTTGAGTGATATCCACAGGGGTGATAAATCCATATAGCAGAGAATAGGGAACAGAGTTGAAAATCAGTGTCTAGATTTTTGGTCACAGATGTCTAATAAGTTACACATCTGGACATGAGCAATGTCATGGCCGGGCTGCCTAAGTGATATATACTTAGATGTAATGTGCTGATGTTACTTGACAATAAAACCGTATTTTTTGAGTACAATTTGAGCTTGACTGCCGGATAAAAACGTGACAAACTGCCGGGATTGCGGGATATTTTTACTGCTTTTAATAATCGCCATAGGGTAAATAATCGGGGAGTGATATTTCTCATCAGCAGTAACAACAACTTTAACCTTGTGAGAAATTTTGGCATCTGTGGCATAAACTAAACCTGCATCGGCGTTACCACTTTCTACAGATGCTAAAACTTGACGCACATTGTTCGCCAAAACCAATTTAGGTTTGAGTCCCTCAAAAATACCCAGTTTCTTTAATACTTGGTCAGCATATTGTCCTGCGGGTACACTCCTGGGTTCTCCTACAGCAATTTTCTTAATTTTGGTATCTGTTAAATCAAAAAAGTTATTAATAGCAGTAGTATTATTCCCCACTATCAACACCAAGCGGTTACTTGCTAGATTAGTACGAGTACCAGGAACTAAAAGTCCTTTTTGTTCTAGTGCATCTATTTGTTTTCTCGCCGCAGAAATAAAAATATCTGCTGGCGCACCTTGTTCAATTTGTTGCTGTAATGCTCCAGAAGCCCCAAAGTTAAATTTAATATTGATATTTGGTTTACTTTGTTCATATATCGGCTTGATTTCTTCCAGTGCATCTTTCATACTTGCAGCTGCAGACACAAGTAAGCTGACATTTGACTCTGCTATGGAAAAAATAGGAGTGATTAAAGGTACGACTACGGCTAGGAAACAGGTAATAATTGCCATAGTCATCCAACCAAACATCCGTTCTTTATTCATATTTTTATTTTTCCTGTGTAAATAAATTGTCCAGCCTGTTAACAAGGGCCTGGTTTTGATTTACACATGAATTTAATTTTCATTCTGTAGCAAGGGTAACTAACATGATGCCAAAATAACTGCGGGTGAGGTAGAACGGTTCCTATTATCCCATCATCTTTGCCATGGCTGGGTTCTAGTTGCGTACACCCGCCATCACATATCCTCTCTAACAGTGGTCATCATCCCAAAAGCTGATGTGGGCTATGAGGTGATGATTTTTGGTCAACAAAAAGTAGAATTTTATTCCTGGTCAGATAAATAGATAAATTTTGTTTTTTCTCCATACTCTAAAATAGGCATTTTGTATATACAAAATCAATGATTTACCAGACTTAAATATTAATGAAACTCAGACAATAATCATGATTAAATGTCTTTTTAAATCAGGTTTTGTCCTTGACTTTAGGAAATTGTTTGAATAAAAATAGCAATAACAGTTAAGCAAACCGAGCTTAATTGTTAATGGATTTAACACCAAAGCAAAAAGTAATCGAGGAGCAAATAACATGGCTAACATTACTCTTTCTCAACTCAACAATGCCGGTGCAGAATTATTTCAAGATTCTGAAAGTTTTCTCAATGAACTCAAAGATGTAGATGCCATTGTCGGTGGTAGCAGTGATAGCGCCAGCGCCAGCGCCAGCGCCAGCGATACCTATTATGGGTATCATGTCAGCGATATTTCCTCACTGACTAAATTAGCAGAAGCCTTTGTCATGACTTATTCCATTGGTCATGTGACCTTCTTAGCTAAGTCATTTAGTTATAAATACTAATGAATCTCATCACTTCATTTCATTAGTATTTCAGCACAGTATTTGCCAATAAAGCTATTGCTATAAATGCTGTGCTTGACTAGATAGCTTTCCAGGGATGAATTTATTTACTAATCATCATCCCTGAGAGCTAGCCAAGTTGAATATAATCGCCACAAATACTTGAGGAGCAAATAACATGGCTAACATTACTCTTTCTCAACTCAACAATGCTGGTGCAGAATTATTCCAAGATTCTGAAAGTTTTCTCAATGAACTTAAAGATGTAGATGCTATTGTCGGTGGTGGCAGTGATAGCGCCAGCGCCAGCGATACCTATTATGGGTATCATGTCAGCGATATTTCCTCACTGACTAAATTAGCAGAAGCCTTTGTCATGACTTATTCCATTGGTCATGTGACCTTCTTAGCTAAGTCATTTAGTCATGGATACTAGTGAATTTCATCACTTCATTTCATTAGTACCCTCTCCTGACTAAGGAAGCAAAACCCCGACTTCTCAAACTTCTTTGGGAAGTCGGGTTTCTCTATCTTCATTAAAAATTACGAATTACAAATTACGAATTAAAAATTCATCCACATCAGGTACATCTATCCACCTTGATGTTGTGTGAGATTGATGAGATAAATCCATCAACAATTGAGAATAAACACCCTCTCGCAACGATGGGACTATTTGTTGTTGACGTTCAATTCCCTGTACCCATTGGTCTACAACACGGGTAAAAGCGGAAATGCGACCATCGGTGTGATGTTGGGGAAAAACTAACCGATTGGGTATTTCAATTTCTTGTAGAGGTTGACCAGATTGGGAACCCCAAAGGCGAAATCCATGTATATAATCTTTTTGATTGTCACTACCTAAAACTAGAGTACCGTTATCGCCATATACTTCTATCCAATGTGTCCTAGATGCGTGAACAACAGCACTAATCGCAACTTGACAAGGTGTACCATCGGCTAATTGTAAAGATAGCAAACAAGTATCATCTGTATTAACTGGCTTTAATTCTCCGGTACCAGGGTCAAGTCTTGCAGTAATAGCGGTACTCAAATAAGCGTTTAATCTGCGAACTGACCCAAATAGCCAAGAAATATAATCGAAGACGTGGGAACCTAAAGACCCTAATGCACCGCCTCCTTGCTCTTGAGCAGAATACCAGTTCCAAGGGCGGGAATTATCGGCGCGGGAAGAACCTAACCAATCAATTTTAATCAAGCGCTTGTTACCTACATAGTTACTGGCTAATAATTCACTAAATAATAGCCATGCAGGAACAAAACGAAATTCAAAGTCTACCGTAGTAGTTACCTTTTTTGCTTCGGCTAATTGATATAATTCTTTAGCTTGTAATACGTTTAAAGTGGTGGGTTTTTCTAATAATAAATGTTTCCCTGCTTCCAGGGCTGCTTTAGCCATTTCATAATGCAGAAATGGTGGGGTAGCAATACTCACAGCTTGCACTTCTGGTAATGCCAAAATATCGGCTACACTGTTGCAGGAGTGAGGAATATTATGAGTATCCGCAATGGCTTGAGCTTTATTAATATCTCTATGATACACAGCAACTATTTCTGTGCGATGATGTGTTTTAAAACCGGGAATATGCACTTTTTGACCAAACCCAGTGCCAATAATTGCCACACCAATTTTGTTTTGATTTCCTTGGATTCCAGATACCATAAATTAACAGACTAAATATAATTAAAAATGCAGATTTTTCTCACCCCAAGGCGCAAAAGTACAAAAAACAAAAAGTAGTTTTCACCTTTGGCAAGTTGTTTCAGAATTTGAGAATTTCTCGGTCATAATTGTCGGGTAGAGGTTCTACTTCCCACACTATACCTTCTCCTGGTTCTAAAGCAACTTCTATATAAAGTTGTTGCACCGCAGCTTTGGCTATATCTTCATTATTGGGAAATGGTTGTAAATCTTCCGTCAACAGTCTCAGTTTAAAACCCCCAGGAATAGCCCCACCTACAGTGGTGTTACGTAACTCAAAACGCCAATGTGTTGTGTTGGGCTGTCCTTGGGGTGTAATCAGCAGTTCATATAATTGACCGGCGATGGTCAGTTGGCGTGATAAACTTACTTGTGTTTTTCCTTCTTCTTTACTCCGCGCCCCAGCTGCCCTAAATTCGAGGTTTAATTTCTCCCAACCCATGGCCGCTGCAATTTCAGAAACGCCGCTTTGCAGCCATTGGATAACTGAGTGTTGTTCTGGTAGTCCCAAACGTTTTTCATATAAACGTTGTCGCCAACCTCCATGTTCCATTAATCCCCCCCACAATGAAAAAGGAACCGCTAAACGAGGAGTAATGATTTCTGGATTTCCCAGGCGGGCAATTAAATTTTCGGCTTGGGCTTGTGGTAGGTTGGGTATCTCTACAGTTTCAACCCGTGTAACTTCATCTGCACAAAACTTTCGTACTACCCCCAATACAGTCATATCAGTAATTATATAATCTCGATCCAAGGCATAAGTGCGATCGCTCGGCTGATAACTGCCTTTAGTCTTGAGTGCTTCATGGGTACAATAACCCCAAACCCTAACATAGCCTTGCTCCGCTACTACCTGGGCTGCTAAGTAATAATCCCCTGCCCAACTAGGTAAATCTACCCATTCCTGCGGCAGACGCAACTCACTACTATCAATGTCTTCACTGGGAACCAATATAAATCTAGTGGCGTCCACTGTGACAGCAGTTCCATTTACCAGTTCCCAAAAACTAGATAAAGCTGGAGCATTCGGCCAAACCTTTGCTTCGGGTGTGTAGTCCTCTTGCAACCAAGGTAAAACAGCACCTAGACAAACTTGATTGAGGTTAACTTGAAAATTGGTAGGACTAGGAAATTGCTCCACAGTGGTGGGAATTTCTAAAATTAAGTCTGTGGAAGCAAAACTAAACATGGGGGTATTAGCAGTCATGGACTTTTGTTTGGAGAATAGTTCGGCTGGTTTTAGCTATGTGAGGAAAACATTCTCTGCCCCGGTACAAGAGTTAGTTAGGAAACACTCTATAATAATCGTGTAACCACTCCTCAATCACAGCACTCATACTGATTAGTACGTCTGTTGTTACAGAAATATGCAAACTGTCTTGACTCCATTTAGCCAAAGACCGCAGTAATATTTCCTTGGCTTTAGTCAATCGCCGTGAAACTGTATACTGCTTGATTTCCATCTGCCGGGCTATTGTATCTTGATTAAGCTGTTGACTATAATATAACTGCAAAATTTTTTGCCCTTGGGGTTCCAGTTGATGGATGGCAGTTTCTAAAACTTGCTTAACCTCCACTTGCTGAAAATTCCGGGTTTGGGCTTCTTCTTGGGCGACAATTTCAGCAATTAAAGATTCTTGTTCTGTCCCCGGTAGCCCATTAACCAATTCCCTGGAATCATCACTATCCGGAGATATATTGAGAGACCCCACAGTAGGATAAAGGTATCTTCTCACAGCTTTAGCACTATTGATTAACCAAGTTTCTAAAGTTTGAGGATTGACTTTTTGAGAAGTTTGTGCATTATAAGCTTGAGCCATGACTTGCCAAATTTGCTCATCAGGTGCAGAAAGTTGGCGGGAGTTACCGACTTTTCTAGGGACATACAGAGTTTTAAAACATTGCCAAGCCCAAATATAAGCGCTAATAGTTTCCGAAGACAAGCCAGCATTTCGCAAGGACTCATGCAAGCGCTTTTGTGAGGTTTTCCGCAACAAACCCCAATTTGTGCAGATATCAACTTCCCTCATTTGGCGCAAAGTTTCGCGGATAACATTGCTAAACACAATACTAGCATAGCTTTTCAAACTACTGCTGTAACCAGGATTAAAACCTTGGAGAACCTGATCAACTTCACCGATAGCAATTTGAAAACAATCTGAAAGTTTATACTGATTACTGACCAAATTAGCAGCTGTTCTTTGGGAAATCCAATAGCAAGGTTCCTGTAAATAAGCCGTCAAGTGTTGTTGTGCCAAAAATTTAGTTTCAGAAACCTGAAAAAACTTATACCAATACAATACCCAAAAATTTTCCGTTGTGTCCTTTAGGGTTTGCTGAAGACAACTTTGGATGCTGCGGCGCAGTTTCCGTTCCGTCGCCCAATAACCGAAACGGTCTCCGTCAAATTGGACAAAAGTTGAAAAAATTTCAATGATGCTTTGGCGAGATTGCATAACAATGGGAAAGTGAGTTATGGTAGGGAGGACTTTTATTGGAAAATAGCACATCAACTTTGTGATACTTCTCAAACTATCTTTGTAGAGGGTTTGAATTTAGTTCCTTTGTCCAGGAGAATACTCGCAAAGCATTGTCTGATGCTGGATGGGGACAATTCTTTCACATTCTGGAGCAATGTTGTTTCAAAGGTGGTGTGTATTTCCAGAAGGTACATGGTAGAAAGATTTATCACGTTTGCCCTGATTGTAGAATGGAAACGGCTAAAAAGAATATCTCTACATTTTTCGCTTCTTTGCAAAAGCAAAAAAATATTTTCCCCAGACCTGCATAAAAATCTCAAGTCAAACCTATCCATGAAGTGAAGGGAAACACTGAAAAAATACAGTGGTCTTAAACCCTTCAAAATTCTTGTCACTTCATAGGAATATAAGTTTATGTCTACCAACAACACCAACAAAATCAAATTGATTCTCAGTATTCTTGCTGTTACTAGCGTTGCTGCTTTAAATCCTTCTGCTTATTCTCAAACCGTCAAACCAGGAAATATTGATAATTTCTTGAATCGCGCTAACTTAAATATTAATCCTGGTCAATTAGAACCCACAGAGATTAATAAGTTACCTGCTGTAGAAAAGCTTCCCACAGGAACTATAAAAAAACCTGGTGCTGAAGCCTGGAATGTTAGTTGTAACGGTGCTTGTGCAGATCCAGTTAAAAAACAAATCAACCAAAATAGTTTGCCACAAATTCAAAAAAACCCTGTATTAAAACCGGGAAGATAACTACATTATTATCTACTGATAGTAGGTTGATGACCCAATAATCACCTACTATCCTCAATACAGCACATTAATATGGAAGGAGAAGAACACAGCAGTAGCGGTTAAGATGCCCACAATCCCAAAATTTTATCATTTACATTTGTACTTCATTGAGACGGAATTATGAATATGAAACTTTCTGACTATCATGTTATCACTGAACCATTTTTTGACCAAATAGAAGAACGAGTTAAACGGGTAATTTTTGCCACGCGCACTGCAAATGTCCGCATTATTGATGAACATACATGGACAATTTTAGCAGATGAAAAGTTTGATGAATTAGCGGCAGATATTCTTGTAGACTTCGGGGAAATTAAATTAATTGTCCCCACGGAAGAAAATGAACTAGCGACTATTTTAGCTGAAAATCATGCCGCAGGTACAAATGATGATGACTTATATTTAGTTGTGCAACCCACAGCTTTTTGTCAACTTGGTTGTCATTACTGTGGTCAACAACACACCAGCAAAATGATGAGCTACCAAGAACAGCAACAGTTTTTACAACGTGTTACAAAAAAACTGCAAAGCCAAAAATTTAAAAGCATATCAATTGGTTGGTTTGGTGGAGAACCTTTGGTGGGACTACCAGTGATGAGGACTCTGACACCAAAACTTCAGTCTTTGGCTGGGGACTTTGGCTGTAGCTATAATGCTAAAATTGTCACTAACGGTTTAGCACTTACAGAACATATAGCCACAGAATTGGTGCAGGAGCTAGGTGTCAGTTTCATTGAAGTCACTTTAGATGGTATTGCACCATATCACAATGCTCGCCGGATGCAAAAAAATGGCTTACCGACTTTTGATAAAATTTTTGCCAATGTCATTGCTTTAGCACATCGAACAGATTTAAATGTAAAAATTGTCATTCGCTGCAATGTTGACCATGAGAATTATGAATCTGTTTCTTTATTACTACAACAGTTAGCCGAAGCAGGTATACAAGATAAGATTGGTTTTTACACAGCGCCTATTCATTCTTGGGGAAATGACGCTCATCATGGTTCCCTGACTAAACAAGAGTTTGCAGCCTGGGAGATAACTTGGTTGGGCGAGATGATTGAACTTGGTTTTGCACCGGGACTTTTACCACAGCGCAAACCTTTAGTTTGTATGGCGGTAATGCCTGAAGCTGAATTGGTTGATGCTTATGGTAATATTTTTAATTGCACAGAAGTACCTTATGTCCCTACCTACGGTACACCCAATGAATATGCTATCGACCATTTAGCAGGTAAACAAATGCCTGGTCAACGCCATACCTTGGGGGAGTTTAACCAGCGAGTTAGTCAAGGTCAATATCTTTGCTCTACTTGTCCTATGTTACCTGTTTGTGGTGGCGGCTGTCCAAAAAGTTGGCTAGAAGAAATCCCTCCTTGTCCCAGCGCTAAATACAATATTGAACAGCGTTTACTACTAACTTATGCCTTGTCCAGAATACAGCAACCCACAACTACTAGTCCCCTGTCGGTTTAAAATTTTTCTGCTCTAATACCTGTAAGTTAGTTAAATTTTCAGCATTCCCTCTGGATTCACGGTTAAGAGCCATCGCCTTTGTAGTCCCTCACGATGTAAAATTTCATTGGCTGCTAACAAGCCACTACTAACAGCCCGTTCCATTAATCCACAGGGAAAAGGCATTTTTACCCAGTCCCCAGCAAACATTAAATTGGCAATACCTGTACTGCATTCTGGACGTTCAGCATAACTCTTGGGTGGATATCCAGAAAAATTATGTTGATTGACTATTTCTCGATGCAGCATTGTAGCTTGTTTTAACTCAGGAACAATTTCATACAATTCTTGTTCAAATGTTGCGAACAAAGCTCCTTGGGTGGGGAATTCTTTTTCTTTATAACAATAGGCGTGTAATTCAACCACACTCCCCCCTGTGCGTTGCGACCAATCAATAAATTGTTGCTGGATGCGGTGATAAAGTGTAATGCTGTCTGTTAATTTGTAGCCAGATAAAGAAGTAAAATTACTTTGTTCCCACTTAAATTCCCGGTCAAACCAAAAACGACACACAGCAAAAGGATCGGCAACTTTCAGTTTTTCTACTTGCGATCGCACCTTTGCATCTATATCTCCATTGAACCGCTTAAATAATTGTTGCACACCAGGAACATCAGTAGCAAAGACATAGTAATCTGCGCTGATTGTCTGGGGTGGTGCTGATTCTGGATTTGCTGCGATTAATTGCAATTTATCATCCTCTCTTTGCACCACTTTAAATTTAGGTAAATCTCCCTGGGCTGGCCCTTGTAGTACTTTACCATCAGCAGCGAAAATAGCTCCATGACAAGGGCAATGAAAATTTCCATCTTCCCCTTGCTGCACAGTACAACCTTGATGAGTACAAGTTAAAGAAATAGCTTCTTGACTATCCCATGGCAGTGCAAATACTTCATCAGCTGTACCAAAGTATTCTATTTGATTATTGGTGGCAATGGCATTTTGCTTTACCCAAAAGGGTGCATTATTTTGATTGCCACCAAGATAATATTTCAGACCGTTGATTTTACCATCTACAGCCGGAATTTCACTGACTGTAACATCAGTAATAATTTGCCCCCCTTGATTTTGAATAAATTTAGCAATAGGTTGGATCAAACTTGTACCCATATCATCTACAGTGCCATTAAAAGCTAATCCTTCTGGGTTACCAAAAAAATAAAAATGGAAGAACTGCATCAGCTCCCCCACACTCATCTCATCTGGTGCATTTAAGCTAGATTTAGCAAAAGGCAGAAAATACAAATCGTATAAACCCTGGGGAAATTCACTTTTCACCCAGTCAGCCACAGAGATATCATCAAATCGGCGATAATTTTTTTCGCGTTCAAAACCAGTTATGGCCTGAAAAACTTGTAAATGTTTAAACTTGGTCAAATTTATGCCCCAACGCAAGCGATTAGGAGATGCGATCGCTAAGTCTATAATATTCCAGGGAAAAGCAGAATGACTGGGGCGAAATACCTCTGGTTGGTATTTGACATCGCGGTAGACGAGAGAATAAAAGTTTAATGACTGAAAATTATGATTTATTTCCAGTTCAGAAACTATACTTTTGAGATTATAATACTGAGGGAAAAATCCATGAAAGCCATGTTCCATCATGAAAGTTTCACCCGCAGCTTCTATGGGCCAGCTGGCGATTTTCCCTCCCAGTTGGGGGGCTTTTTCTAAAAGTGTAACTGTAAACCCCCTGTGACTCAATTCATAAGCACAAGCTAAACCTGCTAAACCAGCTCCCACCACAACCACACTTTTATTTTTACTTAATATTTGGGGTAAATGGAGGGTATCTTTTTGATAAACTGTTGGCTGGGGCTTGGAGAACCGGGAATATCCTGCTGTGACAATTACCCCGATACCCAACAATTTTAGTAGTGTCCGTCTGGATACAGTAGATGATTCTGGCGAATTAAATAGTAAACTCATGTTGCAGAATTGCGGATTTTCTTAATTATTTTTTAAATATCTTTTTGATGTGCATCTATAATAAACAAACCTATTTTTACAGAATTAGAAAATTTGTCAATGCTTGATATTAAAAGATATTTTGCAATGATTGTAGTCACTCAAACAAATATTTATAATCATCAAGAAAAGAATAAGTTGCTCACAGGGTTTTATGATAATTTTTGTTAACTTAAAATCTCCCCATACAGCAATAGTTTCCGTGGGGTAGAGTTCCATAAATAATCTTACCCGCCATCTGTTTCTTGACTAATTCCTGGGAAGGGGACTAATATCAAGTTCTGATCAATACTTATGATTAAATATAATGAGGTATTGGCATGAAACTATAGCTGTAACTCAGCGCATCTTAATTGAACTGTTGCGCCGTGGACGCAGCTTGATTTTTTGGACTATTTTTCCTATTTCCGTGTTAATTCTGAGTGGGTTTATTTTAGCAGAACGGGCAGAATTACCACTGGAACAAGCTTTTGGCTATGCTGCGCCCTCGACTTTAGTAGGTGCGGCTTTATTTTTTAGCTGTTTGGGTGGTAGTGTGGCTACTGTAGTAGCGGAAAGAGAACAACAAACTCTCAAACGTCTGTTTATTTCTCCTTTAAGTGGGACTTCCTATTTTTTAGGAATTTTTCTCGCTCACAGCTGCATCGGTCTAGGGCAAACTCTTTTGATTTATACCATAGCTGCTTTTTGGGGTGCTAGTTTCAATGGTTCTATTATTTTAGGACTGACTATTATTGTGCTGAGTATTGTGGCTTATGTTGGTTTAGGCTTTATTTTAGGTACTCAGCTAGCACGACGCATTGAAGATGTCAATGCTTTGGTGGCAGCTTTTGGTGTGCCTTTGTTAATTCTGGGTGGAGCATTTTTACCTGCCTCTCTATTTCCCCAGGGTTTAATTAATATTGCCAGATTTAATCCTATTTATCACATGAATGAGGCTCTTGTCCAAGTTTCATCCCTAGGTGCTGATATTAATGTAATCACCTCACATTTTTGGTTTTTATTTGTGTTTGCTGTGGTCATGGTGATGGGTGGATGGTTATCTTATCGCCGCATGTTAATAGTAGAAAGAAGGCTTTGATTGGAGTGGGGGGAGATCACAAGGGTAGGTTTTTTACATTTTCGTCAGGGCTAGACTTGGAACACAAGGAGGTATTGTAGACAAGGCAATGTGTTCTAGTCTTGCGGCGCTAGTACTTGTCTGTTTAAAAATTGAATGCTAGTCCCATATCAAAGTTTTTATTGTTAGCGCTGATTAAATTATGCTGAAAATTAGTAATTTAAATAAGTCTTATGGGTCTATCAAGGTTCTGCAAAATTTGAACCTTGATATAGGTTATGGGGAAATTTATGGGTTACTTGGTGCCAATGGAGCGGGAAAAACAACGACTATCAATATTATTTGTAATTTACTTGAGGCTGATAGTGGTGATGTTACTATCAATGAGAAACAGGTTTGTGAAGCTACAAAAAAAATTATTGGTGTTGCACCTCAAGAAAATTTACTTTATAAAAGTTTAACTTGTGAGGAAAATCTTCACTTTTTTGCCAATATTTATGGGTTAAATCGGGAAATGCGGCAAAAAAAGGTACAGGAAACTCTGCTATCTGTGAATTTATTAAACAGGGCTAAAAGTCCTGTAGAAACTCTCAGTGGGGGAATGAGGCGGCGGTTGAATATTGCTGTTGCTTTGGTGCATCAGCCGCGGTTAGTGATTTTAGATGAACCAACTACAGGTTTAGATATTGAAGCTAGATATGAGGTTTGGGAGTTGATTCGGCAATTGAAAAAACAGGGAATCACTGTTTTATTAACTACTCATTTATTAGATGAGGCAGAAGCACTGTGTGATAGAATTGGGATTCTCAAACATGGGCAAATTTTGGCTGAGGGAAGTTTGGCTGAGTTACGCACTTTAATTCCAGCTTCGGAGGTAATAGTAGTAAAAACTTCTCAACAAAAGCAAGCGATGGCCCGGGCTGCAGAGTATGGTTTTACATATAAATATTATCATAATTATGGTAATGAGTTGGCTTTTTGGTTGCCTGAATCTCTGGATTTAAAGGAAATTATCTCTCGGTTTGAAGGTATTGAATTTGATTCCATTTCTCGTCAACCTGTGGGTTTAGAGCATATTTATTTGGAGGTGACTGGTAATTAGTGACCAACAAGTTCCCGATTTTTCAAAGAAATCGGGTATCTGTCCAAGGAACTTGTGTTGAGACATGGGGTTTAACCTATATATCAATATTTTGTTTGTTGTTATACCTGAATACACCCTGATATGGCTCGATTTTATAACGTAGCTGCAAGTTCCTGTAAGCGATCGCGTCCATCGCGAAATACAGGCCAACCATCACCTACTAATACTGCTTCTACGTGAGGTAGTGCGGCTAGGCGTTGTACGGAAGCTACGGCAGCCTCGCGATCAAGCAATTTTTCATCGGGTAAAATAGTTAAACTACCAGCTTTGCGAGCTCGTACCAAGTCCCCTGTAATTAAAGTTGTTTCTTCGAGTAACAAAGCTAACTCACCGGGAGTCTTAGAACCGTGCAGTTCTAACACCTTTAATCCTGGAACTACCTCATCACCTTCACTCAGCCAGCGATCGCAATGTAGGGGAAAATAACTCTTTTCCGCTAAAGGCCCAGCAACTTTAGCATAGGTTTGATCAGCAATTTCCTTAGCGGCCCTGATGTGTTCGGAATTCGTCAACACAATCCAAACCACACCACCGAGGGATTGTAGATGATTCCAATCATGATTTGATAAAGCTACTGGGTCAATCAATACATTACCACGTGGACGAATCCAGGCAACCCCATGAAAATCAATATTTCTTGCAGGATTGAAAGTTGACCAGCCATATAGATCGGGACGGTGTAGAGATTTCATAATGATTCTGGTTCAGCACCTTCAATAATTCTGGATTCATAACTGAGCATCAATAATGTATCAATAATCCAGTCTATAATTCAACGCTTACATCCAAAGTTTTGCAATTGAGTCAAAGCGTAATAAAACATGGCACAAAACCCAAAAATACAACTCAGTACAAAAACTTTTCTTTTCTTCTGCGTACTTCGGCTTCTTTGCGACTCGTTTTTTCACCAAACTTAACTGAGGAACAAAAAACACCCCACAAACCACCATCGCTATTTACGACAACATTATTTTACCAAAAATTGGGGTTTAAAGCCTCCTTTTTTGGGTTAGGTGATGCTAGACTGACTCAAAAGCGGGATTGCCCGAAGCCCAGTGCCGGAGGCAATGGCTGTTTAGCCCCAGACTCCCCACAGTTCTAGGGTGGGGAAGTGTGTCAAGGTGCAGAAGTTGTCAACTCTTCTAGTGGTGCTCAATGCCTAGCCTCAAACTCTCCCACACTGGATTGCAAATTATCAGACAAGCTCGTGAGCAAAAGGGTTGGACAATTTATGATCCGCGCTGGTTAGAGGCAGCAAGTAAAATAATTGCACCTGAACAAGACTGGGAAAACTCTGATTTCTTTGCATCAGGGGTATCTTTACCAACATGGAAACGCTTTTTAAGTGGTGGTGCAATCAACGCTCCAGTATTTAAAGTGTTTTGTCAGGTCTTGAATTGTCATTGGGAAGACTTGATTGACCCTCCTGCTCCTAAACCTGACACAAAGGAAATTCCTGATATTCCTTTATTTTTTGGACGACGTTACGAATTGGAAATTCTCGGCGCAGCAATTGAGCAAAAAAAACCCTTGATTGTAATTACAGGTATTGGGGGTATGGGGAAAACAGCTTTGGCTGTGAAGTTAGCAGAAAATTGCCGAGGACATTTTCAACAAACTCTGTGGTTTTCCTTTCACCATCACCCACCGACAAGAGATGCATTACCAACTTTAGCCCCCCACACCTTACTGATTTTTGATGGTTGGGATTGCATTTTAGGCGGTAACCGTGGAGGACAATATCGCGCTGAGTATGAACTGTATGCAGATTTTCTCCGTAGTGTTGTACAAACTTCTCATCATAGTTGTGTAATAATCACTAGCCGAGAGCAACCAGAGGGGTTAAGTCTTTTGACTGCTGCGGGTGCGGTAATTTTTCCTCTCGGTGGACTGATGGAAGGTGCTGTTGAGCTGTTACAGTATCATCAATTGAGTTTTGATGCTCAACATTGGGTAGCTTTACTAAATCAATATGGTGGTAATCCGTTGTTTCTCAATATGGTTGCCAATTTCATCCATGAATTATTTGCTGGGGATGTGGGGCAGTTTTTAGCTTCTGGAACTTTAGTTGCTGGTGAATTTGCACCTTTGGTGACACAATGGCTCAAGTATATTTCCATTTGGGAAAAAATGATTATGGAGCTTTTAGCTACCAAGGTGCAAGGATTCACTCGTCAAGAAATACTATTACGTCTGACAAGTCATGCTTCTAATGGAGATATTTCGGCAGCACTTTTGTGTTTGAAGCGTAGAGCATTGATAGAAACTATGAAAGACGGTGATATGGAACGTTTTTATTTACAACCAGTTATTCTTAAATCTGTACAGCGTTTATTTGGTTAATCACAGTTTTTAAGTAATTACCAGCTCCCCGATTTCTTTGAAAAATCCGGGAGCTATGAAACAAAGTCATGGAAAACACTCCTGTTTACAGCTTTTGGTTTTAAAATACGTGTATTGTTTGCTTATCCTCCTTCGTTTATGGCCTACTGCATCAATGGTGATTGTACCCGCCGAGAAAATCCTGATCATTGTGCGGTATGTCACAACTGCCAAACGCCGCTCATACTATAAAATCGCTACTGACTGAGATATCCCCTGCAAGGTGACAGAGGTAGTTATACAGAAGTATTTGAAATTCAAGATTTAGTTAACCCACACCAGCCTAAAGTTTTGAAGTCTCTTAAGGAAAACTCGCCGGAACTAGAGCCACTCTTTCAGGAAGAATCATCAATATCCCCAGAAAAATTTGCGGCGGCTGTGGATTTATTTGCACAAGCTTTCCCTCAGGAACCAGAGGCAGAATTCCCCAAGCATCAAATTTATACAATCGCCGTTGCAGCTCCTCTAGAACGACGTACTTCTAGAGGAATAGAAATACTTAAAGGTGCTGGTCAAACTCAATAATTGAGATTCAAACTGTTGCTAAATAGTAAATTCCCAAAAATCACACTAAAGTTATGTATTATTAACGCAAAAATGCAGTAATTATGCCTCTTAAGTGGGTTGATAAATTTCGCAAAAAAAATACTATTGACTCTATAAAAAATATGATTACTGTTAGAAGTAGTCCTGCTGAAAAGACTATAAAAGCATCAATAATTAATTGGTGAGGTATTTCCCATGATGATGATGATGACTGAAACTATGACCACTGAAATGCAAAACTGCATGAACGCTTGCATGGAATGTCATAAAACCTGCCTAGAAACCATGACTTACTGCATGACCCAAGGCGGTAAGCAAATGAATATGAGCATGATGTCCATGATCCGTGACTGCGCGGAAATGTGCATGATGTGTATGAATATGATGATGGGTGGTTCTGAGTTCATGGCTCGTACTTGTATGTTGTGCGCGGAAATGTGCGATCGCTGTGCCGCAGCTTGTGAACAAATGAGCCAAGACCGGAAAATGATGGAATGTGCTGCTTCTTGCCGTCGCTGTGCAGAAGCTTGCAGATCCATGCAAATGATGCCTGCTTAATTCCACCACTGAGCAGAAGTTTTTCTGCAACCTAATGTTCAAGCGCTTGGGCTGTTCTTGGGTCTGGGCGTTTGAAGTTTTGACATCTACAGCAGTACAAAACTCGCGGTGATGTCTAATGAAACACCTTAAATCTAGTTCGCAAGACTTGCGGAGTTTGTTTGAAACCAATATTACTATTGAATATGTGGCTGAATCTCTCAAAGCTGTGTCAGCCCAAGAGCCGGTGAAAAAGGTACTAGATTGGATGAAGGCTCAGGATTTTGATGTTGTTGGCATTGAAACAGAAAATAGAATTACTGGCTATGTTGAACGCTCTAGTTTGATGTCAGCTACTTACGGTCAGTGTAGGGACTATCAACGCTTGTTTCATCCCCAAGCACAAGTGTTGAATGTTAAGAAAGAGGTGATAAAAATAGCCCAAAATATGGTAAATTCTGGGCGAAGTATTAAAATGTAATAATTGATAATGATTATAAATTCATTTCCCAAGATTGTCAAAGACATCCTCAGACCGTTG